>NZ_BAABDO010000080.1:0-32258 GCF_039539665.1 Actinomadura keratinilytica | reverse complement strand
GGACCGCGTGCCGCGCCCCGCGCCGGGCGGACGGCGGCGCGCACGGCCGCGGCGATCCGCTCCGGCGGCTCGGCCCCCGCGTCGTGCGCCTGCGGCGGCGGCACCGTCCACATCCACTCCCGCAGCCGCTCCTTCTCGTGGGTCAGCTCGCCGATGTCGTACTCGGCGTACTCGAACTCCGGCGACCAGAACAGCGCGTCGAACGGGCAGACCTCGATGCAGATCCCGCAGTACATGCACAGCGCGAAGTCGATCGCGAAGCGGTCCAGGACGTTGCGGGTGCGGGGCCGTCCGCCGCCCTCGGCGGGCAGCGTCTCCTTGTGCGAGTCGATGTAGATGCACCAGTCGGGGCACTCGCGGGCGCACAGCATGCAGACCGTGCAGTTCTCCTCGAACAGCGCGATCACGCCGCGGCTGCGCGGCGGCAGCTCCGGCTGCACCTCCGGGTACTGGCGCGTTATGGACCGCCGCGTCATCGTCCGCAGCGTCACCGCCAGCCCCTTGGCCAGCCCGCCTCCTGGTAGCCGTCCCACGGCCCCAATGATTGCGTACGAAACGCCGTGGGGGAACGCAACGGGGACGGCGTTCGTCCAACACACGTGAGCCGAGCGCAGCCGGAGGCTCGGCGGCTAAGCTCACTAGACGACGAGCCGTCAGGCGAGGAGGCCACGTGACCCACGGCGTGGACGATCCGAACGGCACGGGCGGGCCCCGTCCTTCGGCGCACCGGCCGCGCCCACGGCCGCACCACCCGGGCCGCCCGCCCGTGCCTCCGCCCGGCTGGCGTGCGCCTTTCCCCGCGCCTCCCGTGCCGCAGCCCCCGCCTCCGGCCGTCCCGGTGCCCGCCGCGCCCGGCGAACCCCGCGGCATCCTGTGGGCGTTCGTGCCGTTCCTGACCTTCGGGCTCGGCACCCCGTTCTCGTTCCTGTACGCGTCGGTCAGGCGCCGCTCGTGGAACATGGGGGCGGCCTCCGTCGGCTACGGCGCCGCCACCGCCGGGGTGCTCGCGCTGATGCAGCTCGGCGACCCCTTCCTCGCGTTCATCGCCGGGACCATGATGCTGATGCTGTGGATCGCCGGCACGGTGCACGCGTTCGCCGTCCGCCCCTCGCTGTTCCCCCGGTCCGGCCCGCGCAGCCACGCCAACCAGCACGCGCTGCGCGTCGCCCAGTACCGCCGGGAGCTGCGCGAGGAGGCCCGCGCGCTGGCCGCCGAGGACCCCGCGCTGGCCCACGAGCTGCGCATCGGCCGCCCCGACCTGCCGCGCACCTACGACGACGGCGGCCTGGTCGACGTCAACCACGCCTCCCCGCAGGCGCTGGCCACGCTGCCGGGCATGACGCCCGAACTCGTCGACAAGATCGTGCGGCGCCGCGAGGAGCAGGGCGGCTTCATCTCCGCCGAGGAGATGTCGGTGGACGTCGACCTGCCGCCCGGCCTGCTCCCGCAGCTCGCCGAGTACGCCATCTTCCTGCCCTGACCCCGCCGGTCAGGCGAGGGCGACCTTGACGACGCCGGTGAGCGCCAGCTGCCCCAGCGACAGCGGCACCAGGTACGCCCAGGCCAGCTTCTGCAGCTGGTCCTCGCGCAGCCGCGGGTAGCTGACGCGCAGCCAGATGACCACGAACGCCAGCACGGCGGCCTTGAGCAGCGTCCACAGCCAGCCCAGCTCGGCGTCCAGGAACGGGCCCTTCCACCCGCCCAGGAACAGCACCGTGGTCAGCGCGCACAGCACCACGATCCCGGCGTACTCGGCCAGGATGAACAGCGCGAACCGGAGCCCGCCGTACTCGGTGTACGGGCCGAAGATGATCTCCGAGTCGGCCACCGGCATGTCGAACGGCGGACGGCGCAGCTCGGCCAGCCCGGCGACGAAGAACACCACCGCGCCCACCGCCTGCCACGGCAGCCACCACCAGCGCCACTCCTCGACGATGCCGCTCAGCGACAGCGTCCCGGCGGCCATCGCCACCGAGGAGGCGGCGAACACCATCGGCAGCTCGTAGGACATCAGCTGCGCGGCCACCCGCATGCCGCCCAGCAGCGAGTACTTGTTGGCGCTGGCCCAGCCCGCCATGATCGCGCCGATCACGCCGACGCCCATCACCGCCAGCGCGAAGAACACCCCGATGCCGAGATCGAGCGCGACCTGCCCGTCCGGCCCCACCGGGATCACCAGCAGCACCAGCAGATACGGGATGATCGCCACCGCCGGGGCCAGTTTGAACACCGTGCGGTCGGCGGCGCGCGGGACGACGCTCTCCTTCTGCGCGAACTTCACCCCGTCCGCCACCAGCTGCGCCCACCCGTGGAACGCACCGGCGTACATGGGCCCGAGCCGCCCCTGCATGTGCGCCATCACCTTGTGCTCGGCCTGCCCCACCAGCAGCGGCAGCACGGCGAACGCGGCCGCGACCAGCACCAGCTTGAGCACGACTTCCAGCAGGTCAGGCACCGGATCCCCGCCCTTCGCCCGGTCGGCGCCCCCGGCGCGGCCGCTCGGCCGACTGCTTTGCGGCCGGCCCCCAGTCGTCGGGCACCCCCGGCGGGCGCATCCGGCGGCGGCTCGGCGCGCCGTGCCCGGACTCGCCCGGCTCCTTGGCGCCCGGCCACGGCTTGGCGACCCGCGCGGCCAGCACGAAGTCCTTGCGCAGCGGATGCCCCTCGAACCCGTCGGGCAGCAGCAGCGGCTTGAGATCCGGGTGCCCGTCGAAGACCACGCCGAACATCTCGAACGTCTCCCGCTCGTGCCAGTCGGCCCCCCGGTAGACGCCGACGGCGGTGGGCAGCCGCGGCTCGTCCCGGGGCACCCGCGTGCGCACCAGCAGGTGGTGCCCGCGCTCTAGCGAGTACACGTGCGCGACGACGGCGAACCCCTCGGTCAGCTCGTCCACGCCCGTCAGCCAGTCGAAGAACCCGCAGGCCAGCTCGTCGCGTGCGAACAGCAGGGCGTCCACCCAAAGCTCCGGCGGCACCCCCACCGCCAGCCCGCCGTGCGTCTCCTCGGTGCTGACCTCGTCACCGAACCGCGCCGTCCAGGCCGCCGCCAGCTCGGCACTCACCGGCCGCTCCGTCCGCCCTCGTCGTCACCGTCGTCCGCCAGCCCCGGGATGATCGACGGATCGTGCTCGCCGTCACGCCCCCGCCGCCTGCGCCTCCCGGCCCGCTTCCTCGCATCGGCGGAAGGCTCATCCGGCGCCGTGCCCTCGACCGGCTCCACGGGCTGCGTCACCGCGGTCGGATTCACTTCCCCGGACGGCAGCTCAACACTCGGTTCCGCGGCCTCAGCACGCTCACCGGCCGAATTCAACGGCAGCGTGACATCACCGGAGCCGGCCTCCCCCGACGGCAGCGGGCGCGTCTCGTCGTCCGCCCGAGCACCGCGCTCATCAACCGGCTCCACCGGCTGCGTCACCGCAGTCGGGCTGACGCCCTCGGACCGGGATGAGCGCTTCTCAGCACCGGGTTCAGCAGCACCAGCCCGAGACTCGGCCGACTCCGCCGACCGCGCAGCCTCGCTCGGCCCTTCCTCACCGGACGGCAACGGACGCGTCTCATCACCTGCCCCGGCCAGGCCGCCGACGTCGACCGGCTCCACCGGCTGCGTCACCGCGGTCGGGCTGACGTCCTCGGACTGCACCGAGCGCTTCTCAACACTCGGTTCGGCCGCCTCCGCCGGTTGCGTGGTCTCGGTCGGAGCTGCGCCGCCGGAACCCGACTGCTGCACCTCAGCGCTTGCACTGGCACCGTCTGCACGCTCGTCACGCGGCTCGACCGGCTGCGTCACCTCGCTCGGACCGGCATCAGCGGACCGCGACGAACGTCCCTCAACACCCGCCCCAGCAGCGCCGACAGACTCGTCGGCTGAGCTCAACGGCAGCGTGACATCACCAGAACCAGCCTCGCCACGCGGCAACGGACGCGTCCCGCCACTCGATTCAGCAGCAGCACGCCCGCCAACCGGCCCAACCGGCCGCGTCACCTCATCTGCGCCGACATCAACAGACCGCGACAAACGCTCCTCAACACCCGCCCCAGCGACACCGACAGACTCGTCCGCTGAGCTCAACGGCAGCGCGGCACCACCAGAACCAGCCTCGCCACGCGGCAACGGACGCGTCCCGCCACTCGATTCAGCAGCAGCACGCCCGCCAACCGGCCCAACCGGCCGCGTCACCTCATCTGCGCCGACATCAACAGACCGCGACGGACGCTCCTCAGCGCTCGGTCCGGCGGCACCGGCACGCTCGTCGGCTGAACTCAGCGGCAGCGTGGCACCACCCTCCACGGGCTGCGTCACCGCGGTCGGGCTGACGTCTTCGGATTGCACCCAGCGCTTTTCGGTCGGCTTCGCCGGTTGTGCCGGCTCGGGTGCTTCCGGTTGCGGGGCCTTGCTGTCGGCGGGCGGCTCTACCGGCTGGGTGCTGGTGTCGGACGCCGCGGCGTCGTCGTCGGGGGTGGTGGGGGGTGGCTGCAGAGGGCGGCGCAGCACCGTCGCCGAGAGCGGCCGGGGCGGGGGCGGGGGCGCGACGGGTTCGCCGCCACCGCCGTAGCGGTCGTCGAGGGACTCGCCTGCGATCTTCTCCTGCAGGTGGACGATGCCGTGCAGCAGGGCCTCGGGCCGGGGCGGGCAGCCGGGGACGTACACGTCCACCGGGATGATCTGGTCGACGCCCTTGGTGACGCAGTAGGAGTCCCAGTAGGGGCCGCCGCAGTTGGAGCAGGCGCCGAACGAGATGACGTACTTGGGTTCGGGCATCTGCTCGTAGAGCCGCCGCACGGCGGGCGCCATCTTGTCGGTGACGGTGCCGGAGACCACCATGAGGTCGGCCTGGCGGGGGCCGGGCGCGAACGGGATGACGCCGAGGCGGATGAAGTCGTGGCGGCTCATCGAGGTGGCGATGAACTCGATGGCGCAGCAGGCCAGCCCGAAGTTGAACACCCACAGGGAGTAGCGGCGGCCCCAGTTCAGGACGAATTTGATCGGCTTGGGCGCCACTCTGGCGAGCGGTCCCACGCCGGGGGTCGGCAGGTCCACGGTGCTCATCGGCACGCTCCCCGTCCGGGGCTGTCGGGGGTCACAGCAGCATTCTTACCGGCTGCGCGCGGTGTCAGACCCACGACAGGACGCCCTTCTTGCCCGCGTACGCCAGCCCGGCGGCGAGAAAGCCCAGGAAGACGAACATTTCCCCTAGAGTGGTCAGGCCGTAGCCGGGAGCGGAGAAGACCGTGGCCCACGGGAACAGGAACACCGCGTCCACCGCGAAAACGACGTACAGGTAGGCGAACACGTAGTAGCGCACGTAAGACTGGGCCCAGTCCCCGCCGACGGGATCGACCCCGCACTCGTAGGTGGCGAGCTTCTCCGGGGTGGGGCGGTGCGGGCGCAGCATCCGGTTGGCGGCCAGCGCCCCGGCCACGACGCCGCCGCCGACGAGCAGCAGCACCCCGACGACCACGTAGGAGTGGAAGTAGTCCCGCACGGCGACCTCCTGGAGAACCTCCCGTCAAGTATCTCTGAAAAGTCTGTGGTGGGCCGAACCTACGGGCGGCGGGGCCACTCTCTACCATCGAGCGCCCTTTACTGCACACTGAGACATAGACGGGGCAAAAGAACTGTAAGGACGTGACCGGATGAGCTCTCCTCCGCCTCCCCCCGGCTGGGATCCCCCCGCCGGTCCTTCCTGGCCGCCCGCGCCGGGCGGCCCCGGTGACCCTTCCGGTCCGGCTGGAACCGGCGGGCCGGGCGGGCCGCCCGGTGGCACTCCGCCGCCGTCCGGGCCGGGAGGTTACGGGGGCCCCGGCACGCCGCCGCCCTTCTACCCGCCGCCGGGTCCCGGCGGCCCGATGGGCCAGCCGCCGATGGGCCCGCCGCCCAAGCGCTCCGGCAGCGGCCCGTTCATCGCGCTGATCGTGGGGGGCGCGCTCGTCGTCGTGCTGCTCATCGCCGTCGCGTTGGTGTTCGTGGTGCGCGGCGGCAGCGAGCCGACCCCGGCCGAGCGGCTGAGGGCCGCGGCCGGCGGGCTGTCGTCCGCGCGGGCCATGACGTTCAAGGGTTCGTTCGGGACGACCACCTCCGGGATCAGCGGCGAACTGAAGATCACCAAGGGCGGCCGGATCCTCGGCGACGTCACCGCCGACGGGTCCCGGATGACGCTGCTGTCGGTGGACGACGACCTGTTCGTCAAGGCGGACCGGTCCTACTGGCAGCGGCAGACGAGCCTGCTGACCACGCCGTACTACCTCAAGGACGGCCAGCAGTGGGGCCGGGTCAGCTCCACCGAGATCAACCTGTCCTTCAAGCGGAAGCTGACGCCGGCGGCGCTGGCGTCGGAGATGCGGTCGAGCACGTCGTACCGGCTGACCGAGAGGGAGACCACGGTCGGCGGCCGCAAGGCGGTGCTGGTGGCCTCGTCCCTGGCGTCGTTCTACCTGACCGATGACGACGACCACCCAGAGCTGCTGCGGTACGAGTCGACCTACCCGCGGGTCGCGGCGGACGTGACCGTCCAGTCCGGCAACGGCGGGGCCGCGACGGTCTCCGAGATCCGCAGCCGCATCGGGGAGCTGAGGGACTCCTTCGACGCGCGCAGCCGGCCCAGCGTCGTCTCCTGGGACGACACGCCGTGCAAGGCCAACAGCAACAGCTGCCGGGTGCGCGGGCAGGTGCGGCCGCCGCTGGGCACCACCTCGTCGACCACGATCGAGGTGCGGTACACGCTGCGGGCGGGCAGCACGACGGGACGCGAGCTCGGCACCTGCACCAAGTCGATCACGGTGTCGTCGTCGACGCCGGAATGGGTCGCGTGCGACGTGACGGGTTCGGCGTGGCGCAGCTTCTCGCGCGGCAGCGAGACCCGCTACTACATGAGCGCCCAGTTCAAGGTGTCGGGGGCCAGCGACTCCGACATCCAGCGGATGCAGTCGGCCCTCGACCAGGAGTGACGGGACGGGGGCGCCGGTCCGCCGGCGCCGCCTCCCGCGGGTTCCTCAGCCGCCGCCCCGATCCGTTCGCGGGTGTTGAGACGTAGGTCATAGAGAGGCATCGGCGCTGGGTGACCGGTACCCCGGCCGGGATGATCGGCGCTTGTGCCTGCGCCGGCCCGATTCGTCCGGCACTCTATGTCTGGCATCGGCAAGTCGGGAACAGAGTGGTCTGCTGAGTGAGCGTTGAACAGGAGGGGCCGCCGCGGCGCGGCCCCCGTCACCCCCGCGCGGAGCCGGAGACGCATCCCGGGTCCGCCCAGTCTTCGGTGCCCGGGTTCGGTACGGCGGGTCCGTCCGCCGTGGCGGGACGGGTTCAGGTGGTGCCGCCCGAGCCGGGGGATGTGCTGGTGGCGGGGGTGGGGATGTCCGCCGGCGGGCCGGTCGAGCCCCCGGGGCACGAGCCGGCTCCCGAACCGCTGCCGCAACCGGAGAAGGCCCCCGAGAAGAAGAGAAAGTCGCGTGCGGCCCGGGTCGTCGTCGGCTGCGTGGGCGCCGTCGCGGTGCTGGCGGGCGGTGCGACGGCGTACGTGCTGGTGTCGGGGGGCGAGGAGTCCCGGAAGAACAACGAGCCCAGGGCCGACGCACCGGTGGCGGGATGGGCCGTGCGGGCGGGACGCGACATGCGGGCCATGGCCGTGGTGCAGTACGACGGCGCTCTGCGCGGCGAGGCCGGGCAGAGCGCGCGGCTGCGGTTGAAGGTGACGCGGTCGGGGGCCGCCACGGGGCGCCTGTCGCTCGGCGGACGGCAGTTCGACGTGGTGACGGTGGGCGGCGACACGTACATCAAGGCCGACACGGCGTTCTGGCGCCGGTACGGCACCGACAGCGCCCACCCGGAGAACTACGCGGGCCGGTGGAGCAAGGCGCCCGAGTCGATGCCCGGGCTGGACGTGGCGAACGTGCTGGCCCCCGAGTCGATCGCCAGGGCGCTGGTCAAGGCGTCGGGCAAGGCGTCCCTGGAGAACGTCGGCGGCACGCCCGTGTACCGGGTGAAGACGCCGAAGGCCGACTACCTCGTCACCAGGTCCGCGCCGTACCGGCTGCTGCGCGTGCAGGTCGCGGGCAACGGCGACCCGGCGCTGTCGGTCACCCGGCTGACGCAGCCGGCGCCGGTGTTCACCGAGCTGCGGCCGCGGGTGGCCGCGCTGGTCGGGGCGGCGGACCCGTCGGTGCGGTTCCGGGCGGGCAAGCTGACGTTCCTCAACTGCAACGAGAACGTCAGCGGCTGCACGGTGAGCGTGCCCGCGACGATGACCGTCCCGGAGAGCGGGCCGGTGCCGCAGGGGGCGCGCGCGGCGCTCCGCGCGACCATCACCGCGGACGGCCGGACGCTCGGCAGCTGCACCGGGTCGGGCGCGGTGCCCGCCAACCGTTCGCTCGTGCTGCGCTGCACGGTGCGCAGCGCGGGATGGCGGGCGTGGATGCGGCAGGCCCGCGACACTCCCGGGGAGCACGCCTACGAGGCGCAGGCCCGGGTGGTCGGCCAGGCGCTGACGGCGGGCGAGGTCGGCCGGCTGCTGGCCCGGCTGGACCGCGAACGCGCGGCGCTCGCGCCGGCCCGCCGCACGACCCCGAGCGCGGGGGCGTCGGCGGCCGTGTCACCGACCGGACGGTCCTGACCCGTGCCCGCCCCGCCGCGGGGTGACCGAGGTCACCGGGAAGGCTTGATTCACCTGCGCCGCAGGTGACAGGCGGCGGGGCCGGGTAAGGAGTGGCTTTTCCGAGCTCTCTATAGTGCAGAGCGTGGATTCCGTGCCATCGGGGAGCGGCGGCTCCCCCTGCGAGCCGTTGCGGCTGGTCCGACGCCTGCACGTGGACCTGTGCCGCCTGGCGAGCTGCCTGTGTCGCCGATGAACCCGCGGGTCGCCCAGGTCGTATGTTCCGGCCCGGCACGGTCTCCCCGCGGCCTCCTCCAGCCACCGAACCTCCGAGAAAAGAAATCAGATCCCGGACATACCATGAAGGTAAGCCTAAGTAGCATCACGTTCCCGGGTGCCTCCCCCGGGCCGGATGCTGCGCGTCGAGGAGGTCTTCCTCTGTGACCAAGCAGGTCCAGCAGCTCGACCGCGTCATCATCCGTTTCGCCGGTGACTCCGGTGACGGCATGCAGCTGACCGGCGACCGCTTCACCCAGGAGACCGCGGCGTTCGGCAACGACTTGTCGACGCTGCCGAACTTCCCCGCCGAGATCCGTGCCCCGGCCGGAACGCTGCCCGGCGTGTCGAGCTTCCAGCTCCACTTCGCCGACCACGACATCCTCACGCCGGGCGACGCGCCGAACGTACTGGTGGCCATGAACCCGGCCGCGCTGAAGGCCAACCTGCCCGACCTGCCGCGCGGCGCGGACCTGATCATCAACACCGACGAGTTCACCAAGCGCAACCTGGCCAAGGTGGGCTACACCGGCAATCCGGTCGAGGACGACTCGCTCAGCGAGTACCGCGTGCACGCGCTGCCGCTGACCTCGATGACGGTGAACGCGCTGGCCGACTTCGACATCTCCAAGAAGGACGCCGAACGCGCCAAGAACATGTTCGCCCTCGGGCTGCTGTCGTGGCTGTACCACCGGCCCACCGAGGGGACGATCGCGTTCCTGGAGCGCAAGTTCGCCCGCAAGCCCGAGATCATGAAGGCGAACATCGCCGCGTTCCGGGCGGGCTGGAACTACGGCGAGACCACCGAGGCGTTCTCGGTGTCGTACGAGGTCAAGCCCGCCGAGCACGAGCCGGGCCTGTACCGCAACATCACCGGGAACACGGCGCTGGCCTACGGGCTGGTCGCGGCGGGCGAGCGCAGCGGGCTGCCGGTGTTCCTGGGCTCGTACCCGATCACGCCGGCGTCCGACATCCTGCACGAGCTGTCCCGGCACAAGCGCTTCGGCGTGCGAACGTTCCAGGCCGAGGACGAGATCGCCGCGGTGGGCGCGGCGCTGGGCGCCTCGTTCGGCGGTTCGCTGGGCGTGACGACCACGTCCGGGCCGGGCATCGCGCTCAAGAGCGAGACGATCGGCCTGGCGGTGGCGACCGAGCTGCCCCTGGTGATCATCGACGTGCAGCGCGCCGGCCCGTCCACCGGCATGCCGACCAAGGCCGAGCAGGCGGACCTGCTGCAGGCGATGTTCGGCCGCAACGGCGAGGCGCCGGTGCCGGTGGTGGCGCCGCGTTCGCCGTCGGACTGCTTCGACGCGGCGCTGGAGGCGGCCCGCATCGCCGTCAAGTACCGCACGCCGGTGGTGGTGCTGTCGGACGGCTACCTGGCCAACGGCTCCGAGCCGTGGAAGCTGCCGGACGTCGACTCGCTGCCGACGATCGAGCCGGGCTTCGCCACCGCCGACGGCGGGGACTTCCAGCCGTTCGGGCGCGACCCCGAGACGCTGGCGCGGCCGTGGGCGGTGCCCGGCACACCGGGCCTGGAGCACCGCATCGGCGGCCTGGAGAAGGCCGACGGCTCGGGCAACATCTCCTACGACCCGACCAACCACGACACGATGGTGCGGCTGCGCCAGGCCAAGGTGGACGGCATCGCCCGCGACATCGAGCCGCTGGCGGTGGACGACCCGTCGGGCGAGGCGCGCGTGCTGGTGCTCGGCTGGGGCAGCACGTACGGTGCGATCTCCGCGGCGGTGCGGCGGGTCCGCAAGGCGGGCCGTCCGGTCGCCCAGGCGCACCTGCGGCATCTCAACCCGTTCCCGGCCAACATCGCCGAGGTGCTGCGCTCCTACGACAGGGTGCTGGTGCCCGAGATCAACCTCGGTCAGCTGGCGCTGCTGCTGCGCGGCAAGTACCTCGTCGACGTGATCAGCTACAACCGCGTGCGCGGCCTGCCGTTCAAGGCCGAGGAGCTGGCGGGCGTCATCCAGGATGTGATCGACAGTGAGTGAGAACGGGGTCAACGGGGTCAACGGCAACGGGCTCGGCGCCCTGGCGCTGGTGCCCAAGACCGACCAGAAGCAGACCCTCAAGGACTTCAAGACCGACCAGGAGGTGCGCTGGTGCCCCGGCTGCGGGGACTACGCGATCCTGGCGGCGGTCCAGTCGTTCCTGCCCGAGCTGGGGCTGCGCCGCGAGAACATCGTGTTCGTCTCCGGGATCGGCTGCTCGTCGCGGTTCCCGTACTACATGAACACCTACGGGTTCCACTCGATCCACGGCCGCGCCCCGGCGATCGCGACGGGGCTGGCGGTGTCGCGTCCGGACCTGTCGGTGTGGGTGGTGACCGGTGACGGCGACGCGCTGTCGATCGGCGGCAACCACCTGATCCACGCGCTGCGCCGCAACGTCAACCTGAAGATCCTGCTGTTCAACAACCGGATCTACGGGCTGACCAAGGGCCAGTACTCGCCCACCTCGGAGCTCGGCAAGATCACCAAGTCGACGCCGATGGGGTCGCTGGACGCCCCGTTCAACCCGATCTCGCTGGCGATCGGGGCGGAGGCGACGTTCGTGGCGCGCACCATCGACTCCGACCGCAAGCACCTGCAGTCGGTGCTGCGCGAGGCCGCCCAGCACAAGGGCACCGCGCTGGTGGAGATCTACCAGAACTGCAACATCTTCAACGACGGCGCGTTCGAGCCGTTGAAGGACCCGCAGGTGCGCGACGACATCACCATCCGCCTGGAGCACGGCCGGCCGGTGGTGTTCGGCAAGGACCGGCAGAAGGGGCTGCGCCGCGGCCCGTCCGGCGGTTTCGAGGTGGTGGACGTCGCGGACGTGGACCCGTCGGACCTGGTGGTGCACGACGCCCACAACCCCGACCCGTCGCAGGCGTTCGCCCTGTCGCGGCTGGACTCGCCGTCGTTCGAGCACACCCCGATCGGCATCTTCCGCAACGTGCAGCGTGCGTCCTACGACGAGCTGCTGCGCGCCCAGATCGAGGAGGCCGTGGAGCGCGAGGGCAAGGGCGACCTGGCCGCCCTCCTCGCCAGCGGCGACACCTGGCGCGTCGACTGACCTCGGTTCTCTGCTGCACGGGCCGGCCCCTGAGGGGCCGGCCCGTGCGTTTTCGCCCGGATGTGGCCGGGTTCGGCCGGTTGGACGCTGCACTGCCGCCCGGGGTACTGGAAGACTGGCCCAAACGGTAGATCATCCGGAGATCGCCGCGAGGACCGTCGGGTACGAGTGGTCGGGTGAAGCGCGGTCGGGTACGACGCGTGGGGGCCGGCCGGTGAGGGCCGCGCCATCGGGGAGGTGACGAATGCGGGTCATTCCGCGCCGCAGCAAGGGCCGCCAGCCTACGCACGTCGCCGTGCCGGCACGCGAGGACGATCCGCCCGCTGCCCCGGCGGAGCCCGAGCCGCCCCGCGCGACCGTCGACGCACCGCCGCCCGCCCCCGACAAGGGCAGGAAAGACCGCAGGAGGAAGCGCGGGCGCCGCAAGAAGAAGGACGCGGCAGCCGTCCCACCCCCCGAGCAAGCGGCATCGAAAGGCACCAGGCCCGCAGAACACGGCGAATCCACCGAAGGCACGACGCCGCCGAGCGGCGCAAAGAGCACCGCCCAAGGCGGCGAGCCCGCGGGACACGCGAAACCAGCAGACGACACCGGAGCCGCACAGAGCACGAACCCCGCACAAGGCGGCACAGCCGCCAACCTCGCAGAACCCGCGGTGAGCACGGGGGCCGCACAAGGCACCAAGCCCGCAGGGCACGACATATCCCCTAAAGGCACGACACCGCCAGGGGCCGCAGGGGGCGCGCAGGGCGTGAACCCCACGCAGGGCAGCACGGCCGCCGGGCGCATAGACCCCACGCCCGGCATAGGGCCCGCGCAGGGCGCACGACCAACGCACGGCGCAAAGCACGCGGACGGCGAATCCGCCAAAGGCGCGACACCGGCAGGTGGTGCGAAGAGCGCGCAGAGCGCCCGACCCGCGCAGGGCGGCAGGGTCCCCGGGCTCGCAGAACCTGCGGACGGCGCGGGAGCCCCGCAGGGCGCAAAGCACGCGGGACACGGCCGATCCGCCGAACGCGCGACGCCGCCAGGCGGCGTGGAGAGCGCGCAGAGCGCCCAACCCGCGCAGGACGGCAAGCCTGCGGGACACGCAAAACCAGCAGACGACACGGGAGCCTCGCAGAGCACGGACCCCACGCAAGGCGGCACAGCCGCCGACCGCATGAAATCCGCACAGGGCGCAAAGCACGCGGGACACGGCCGATCCGCCGAACGCGCGACGCCGCCAGGTGGTGCGGAGGGCGCGAAGGGCACCGAGCCCATGCCCGTCCCGGTCGGTGGCGAGCGCGGTGTGGGGCTGGGGTTGCCGCCGGGGTCGGGGCTCGGCACGGCGTCCGCGGACGAGGCCCGGCGCCGTCGGGCGCGTTCGGCGGCGCGGCAGCGGGAGATCGCCGCGGTCAAGCGCAGCCGGGCCGCGCACCGGCGCCGCCACGTCGACGCCGAGCAGGCGGCGCGCGCGCACCGGTCCGCGCTGCTGGTCATGGTGGTCACGCTGGGGCTGCTGATCGCCGCGGTGGCGGTGAGCGGAGCGATGATCGCCGCGTCCATGCGCACCCGTCCGGTGGTGCTGGCCTCGCCGCTGAACGTCTTCCCGGTGACGCAGACCACGCCGGGGCAGTGCCCGGCCGGCACGCCCGGGGTGACGGGGCAGTCGGCGAGCGGGCCGGTCTGCTACCGGCTGGCGCAGGGCATCGCCATCCGCGAGGTCGCCGACCTGCGCACGCAGCGCAACGGCACCAGCGGTGCCTACGACGTGGCGGTGACGCTGCGCCGGCACGACCACGCGGCGTTCGCCAACCTGACCCGCGCGTCGGTGGGCCGCGATCTGGCGTTCGTGGTGCGCGACCGGCTGGTCACGGCGCCGCGGGTGGACATGCCGATCCTGGACGGGCGGATCGTCATCACCGGGCCCGCCGACCGTGCGCAGGCCGAGCGGCTCCTCCGCGAGCTGAAGGGCCGCTGACCGGAGCGGGCGGCGGCCGTCAGGCGGTCGGCGGCGTGTCGCCCTGGACGGCCTGGATCTCCAGTTCGACGCGCAGGCTCTCGCCGACCGCGGCGATCCCGGCCTCCAGGATCTCGTTGTAGCGGATGCCGAAGTCGGCGCGGCGCAGCTCGGTGCCCGCGCGGAACGCGATGCGGGTGCCGCCCCACGGGTCGGGGCCGCTGCCGAGGTAGGCCAGATCGAGGTCCACCGGGCGGGTGACGCCGTTGAGGGTGAGCCGTCCGTGCACGGTCCACCGGTCGGTGCCGAGCGCGGTGAGCCCCATCCCCTCGTACTCGATGACCGGGTGGACGTCGGCGTTGAGGAAGTCGGCCGAGCGCAGGTGGTCGTCGCGCAGCTTGTGGCCGGTGTCGATGGACGCGGCGTCGATGCGCGCCCGCACCGTCGACTCCTCCACCGGCTCGGCGATGTCGATGCGCCCCTCGAAGGACGCGAACCGGCCGCGCACGCTGGACAGCCCGAGGTGCCGGGCGACGGCGCCGACGCTGGAGTGCACCGGGTCGATCGTCCACGGGCCGGGCGGCGGCAGCTCGGGGCCGCCGGCCCGGCCGAGCACGACCGTGCCGAGGTCGGCCGCGCCCGACGCCGGCACGATGAGCGTGGCGGCGTGCGGGGCGTAGCCGACCGCGGTGAGGATGACCGTGTAGGTCCCCGGCGGCAGCGGCGGGGCGGCCAGGCGTCCGGCCTCGTCCGCCTCCACCCGCGCGACCTGCCGTCCGGTCAGGTCGGTGACGGTGGCGACGGCGTGCCGCACCGCCCAGCCGTCCTTGGTCCGGACGGTTCCGCGCAGGCCCCGGGTGTCGCTCATGGCGCGCCCTCCGTTCATGCGTCGGGGTGGCCGAGCTCGATGTCGTGCCCGCCCGGGCCGTCGCCGGTCAGCGTCAGGGCCGTGGCCACCGGCGGGTAGCCGGAGGCGATCACGGTGTACTGGCCGCCGGTGAGGTCGGTGAAGGCGTACTCGCCGTCCGGTCCGGTGATCATGTGGGCGACCACGGTGCCGGCGCCGTCCAGGAGGGTGACGCTGGCCTCGGCGACGGGTTCGCCGGCCCGGTTGCGGACGACGCCGCGCACCTGCACGCCGGGCCGCAGCTCGACGTCCAGGCGGGTGGCGCCGCTGCCCGCGACCTCGGCCTGCAGGGCGACGGGCCGGTGCCCCTCGGCGCTGACGGCCACGGTGTAGGCGCCCGCGGCGATGTCGCGCAGGGCGTAGCCGCCGTCGGCCGCGGTGCGGGCGCTGCCCACGACCTCGCCGCGCACGTCGGTGACCACGACCATGGCCCCGTCGACCGGGGCGCCGGCGGAGTCGCGCACCGTGCCCGACAGCCCGCCGCCGCCCGCCAGGACCAGGTCGAAGTCGAGCGGCTTGGCACCGGCGACGAGGGTGGCGGCCTGCGGTTCGTGCTCGGCGGACGCGGCGATCAGCACGTAGGTGCCGGGGCCGGGGGTGCGCAGGGCGTACCGGCCGTCCGGGCCGGTCTGGGCGCGGCCGAGCTGGCGCCCGGCCACGTCGATGAGGGTGAGGGCGGCGGAGGCGACCGGTCCGCCGCCCGGTCCGTACACCACGCCCCGGATCTGCCCGCCGTCCTCCTCGTCGGGGACGGTGTGGCCGGCCACCGCGGACGCGGACGCGGGCGCCGCGGCCGCGGCGGCGGCCACTCCGTTCGGGCTCTGCGCGGCGTGGACGCCGTGGGCGCCGTTCACACCGACGGGCACCGGCTGCTCGGCCGGGACGGCGGGCGGCTGGTCGGCGCGCGCGTGCCTGCATCCGGTGCCGGTCCCGGTGGACGCCGACCCCGCCGCGTCCACCGGAGCCGCCCCGCTCCGGTCGGAGCCGCCCGCTGCGGCGCCGGCCCCAGCCCCGGCCGGCGCGGCAGCGGCGGCGCGTCCGCCGCGCAGCGGCAGCTCCTTGATCGCCAGGACGGCGAGCAGTCCGACGACCGTGATCGGGATGCCGAACAGGAACACGTGCTGCAGCGCGGCGGTGAACGAGTCCAGCACCCAGCCCCGGAACGGCTCGGGCAGGGCGTGGATCTGGTCGGGCGAGCCCAGGTGCTGACCGCCCGCGGGCGCGCTGACGTGCGCGGCGGCCATGCGGTCGGTCAGCTCGCTGGTGAGGCGGTTGGTGAGGACCGCGCCGAAGCCGGCCACGCCCATGGCGCCGCCGAGGTTGCGGAAGAACGACACGCCCGAGGTGGTGGCGGCCAGGTCGGCGGGGGCGGCGGCGTTCTGCGCGGCCAGCAGCAGGATCTGCATGGTCAGGCCGAGGCCGAGGCCGAGCACGGCCAGGTCCACCCCGATGACCAGCTCGCCGGAGTCGGTGTGCAGCTGCGACAGCAGGTACATGGCCACGCCGGCCAGCAGCATGCCCGCCACCGGGAAGACCTTGTAGCGGCCGGTGCGGGTGACGATCTGGCCGGAGACGGTGGAGGTGACGAGCATGGCCGCGACCAGCGGCAGCGTCATCAGCCCGGAGGCGGTGGGGCTCATGCCCTTGACGATCTGCAGGTACTGCGGCAGGTAGATCATCCCGCCGAACATGGCGCAGCCCAGCGCCGCCGACCCCAGGCTGGTGAGCACGAACGTGGGGTTGCGGAACAGCCGGGGCGGCAGGATCGGCTCGCGTGCGATCCGCTCGGCGACCACGGCCAGCACCAGCAGCACGAACGCGGCGGCCACCAGGCCGTAGGTCCAGCCGGAGTTCCAGTCGAACTCCTTGCCGCCGAGCGACAGCAGCAGCATCACCACGGCGGCGCCGCCGGTGATGGTGAACGCGCCGAAGATGTCCAGCCGGGTGTCGCGCTTGACCTTGGGCAGCTTCAGCACCTTCTGGATCACCAGGAAGGCGATGACGGCGAGCGGGACGCAGACGTAGAAGCACCAGCGCCAGCCGAGCCCGTCGGCGTCCACGATGAACCCGCCGAGCAGCGGGCCCGCCACGGTGGCCACGCCGAACACGGCGCCCATGTAGCCGGCGTAGCGGCCGCGTTCGCGCGGTGCGACGACGTCGCCCAGGATGACCTGCGCCAGCGCCGACAGGCCGCCCGCGCCCAGGCCCTGCAGGGCGCGCGCCGCGATCAGCTCGCCGATGTTCTGCGACAGCCCGGCGCCGACGGAGGCCACCACGAACAGCACCAGGGCGGTCTGGAACATCAGCTTGCGGCCGAAGATGTCCGACAGCTTGCCCCACAGCGGGGTGGAGGCCGTCATGGTCAGCAGCGTGGCGCTGGCCACCCAGGACAGCTGGTCCTGACCGCCGAGGTCTCCGACGATGGTGGGCAGCGCGGTGCCCACGATCGACGTGGAGATCATCGCGGTGAGCATGCCCAGCATCAGCCCCGTGAGGATCTCCAGGATCTGCCGGTGCGTGTAGTGCACCGGAGCCTGGTCGCGCGGCGCGGCGTGCCGCCCGCCGGTATCCGGCGTCACGCTGGCTTGAGTCACCCTGGCCCCCATAACACGTCAATTATCTGTGCTCTGCACATATCCTATGTAGTCATCCGTTTACCTGCAAACCAGGCAATACTTGGGCGCGTGGCGACAGGAGAGAAGACGCTCGTCAAGCGGGATGAGCCGGACATCGGCGGGCCGCCGGACCCCGGCGCGCGCCCCGCCGGGCGGCGCGACCGGCCGCGCGACCGGGAGGCGACCCGGCGCCGGCTGCTGGAGGCCGCCCGGGACCTGTTCGGCGAGCACGGCTACGACGGCGTGACCGTCCGCATGATCGCGGCCGCGGCGGACGCCAACGTGGCCCTGGTGCACCGCTACTTCGGCTCCAAGGCCGGGCTGTTCGCCGAGGTGCTGGAGGGCGAGTCGGCACTGGCCGGACTGATCTGCGCCGGGGACGCGGCGACCCTGCCCCGGCGGCTGGCCGAGCATGTGGTGCGCGCCGTGCACCGCACCGACCCCGGTCCCCTGCCGCGCATGATCGACCGCTCCGTCGGCAGCCCCGAGGTGCAGGCCGTCCTCAGCGAGCACACCGAACGCGTCCTGGTCGAACCGCTGGTCGCCCGCCTCGACGGCCCGGACGCCCGCGCCCGCGCCACCCTCGCCGCGCAGCTCATCATGGGTCTCGGCCCGCTGCGCCGCACGGTCGGCATGGGCGACCTGCACGCCGCCGACCCGGCCGAGCTGACCGACCGCCTCACCGCGATGTTCACCGCGGCCCTCTCCCCGCGCGTCCCGCGGTGAAACGGAACTTTTTCCGAAGGTGTGATACCGCAGGGGGCGTAACCGGGCCGGACCCGGATACGGCGACGGGAGCAGACAAGATCGTCTGGGGGACGGACCGGCCGTCCCGCACGCGGCGCATAGGGTGCTGGGCATGAGGCTGGGGGCAGCACGCGGACTCCGGGAGCGGTGGGGCGGAGCCGGGCGCGTCACGCGCTGGACGGCCGCCGCCGGAGCGGTCGCGATGGTCGCCGCGGGCGGCGGGGTGGCCTGGGGCGTGGCGTCCGGGGAACCGCCCGTCAGGGCCCTGCACCAGCGCATCCAGGTCGTCGACGGGCCGAAGGACGACCAGCGCGTCTGGCTCGACACCGCGTTCTTCCGGCCGGTGGGACGCGCCACGGGCCCCGCCGTCCTGCTGGCGCACGGGTTCGGCGGCTCCAAGGACGAAGTGCGCGCCGAGGCCGAGGACCTCGCCCGCGCCGGGTACGCGGTGCTGACCTGGTCGGCGCGCGGGTTCGGCGCGTCCACCGGGCAGATCGCGCTCAACTCCCCCGACTACGAGGTCAAGGACGTCCGGCAGCTCATCGACTGGCTGGCGCGCCGCCCCGAGGTGGCGCTCGACCGGCCCGGCGACCCGCGCGTCGGCATCGCCGGCGCCTCCTACGGCGGCGCCATCGCGCTGCTCACCGCCGCCCACGACGCCCGCGTGGACGCCATCGCCCCGCAGATCACCTGGTACAGCCTGCCCGACGCGCTGTTCCCGAACGCGACCGGCGAGGGCGCCGACGCCGGCGTCTTCAAGAAGCTGTGGGCCGGGATCTTCTTCACCGGCAGCGGCGGAGACCAGGCGTGCGGACGGTTCCTGCCGGCGCTGTGCGCGATGTACCAGCAGGTCGCCGAGTCGGGGAGGCCGACGCCGGAGGCGGTCGAGACGCTGCGCCGCTCCAGCCCCGAGTCCGTGGCCGACCGGATCCGGGTGCCGACCCTGCTGGTGCAGGGCCAGTCGGACTCGCTGTTCCCGCTCGACCAGGCCGACGCCAACGCGCGCGCCATCGCCCGCAACGGCGCGCCCGTGTCGGTGGTCTGGTACCAGGGCGGCCACGACGGCGGCGACCCGGAGACCGAGCGCATCCGGGGGCTCGTCCGCGACTGGTTCGACCGGCGGCTGCGCGGCGACGGCGACGCACCGCAGGTGGACGGCTTCACCGTGACGCGGGCGGGCGGCATCGACTCGGGCAGCCAGCAGGTCGTCGTACTGGCCGCGTCCACCGGCCGCTACCCGGGCCTGAACGGGGCCCAGCGGCGCACCGTCCCGCTCACCGGACCCGAGCAGACGGTGCACAACCCGGCGGGCGGATCGCCCCCGTCCATCTCCGCGCTGCCCGGCCTCGGCGCCCTCGGCGGCATCGGCGACCTGGGCGGTGCGGGCGCGCTCGCCGGGCAGCTGCCCGCCGACATGCCCGGCCAGTCCGCCGTGTTCGACTCGCCGCGGCTGACCGAGCCGCTGCAGCTCACCGGCGCGCCGACGGTGCGCGTGCGGGTCCAGGGCGAGGGCGAGGTGACGCTGTTCGCCAAGCTGTACGACGTCGCGCCCGACGAGCAGGCGTCCCCCGCGCGCCGCCTGGCCGCGCCGCTGCGGGTGCGGGACGCCGGCGACGGACGCGAGGTCACCGTCACCCTCCCGGGCATGGACTACCGCTTCGACCGGGGCCACCGGATGCGGCTCGTGCTGTCCACCACCGACATGGGGTTCGCCACGCCCGTCAAACCCGCCACCTACAAGGTGCGGGCCGTCTCCGGGCTGACGGTGCCGGGCGTCCCGTCGCTGACCACCCCGGCCGCGCCCGTGCCCGCGTGGGTGTGGATCCTGCCCGCCGCGGGCCTGGCCGTCGCCGCCGGGATCCTGGCCACCGGGCGCCGCCGCGGGGGCGGTGCCGAGTACGACCCGTCGCTCGCCGACGTCCCGCTGCAGATCACCGGGCTGACCAAGGCGTACTCCAACGGGCACCTGGCCGTCGACGACCTGTCGTTCCGCGTGGAGAAGGGGCAGGTGCTCGGCCTGCTCGGCCCGAACGGCGCGGGGAAGACGACCACGCTGCGCATGCTCATGGGCCTCATCCACCCCGACGCCGGGGAGATCCGCATCTTCGGGCACCGCGTCGCGCCCGGCGCGCCCGTGCTGTCGCGGCTCGGGTCGTTCGTCGAGGGGCCCGGGTTCCTGCCGCACCTGTCCGGCCGCGACAACCTCGACCTGTACTGGCGCGCCACCGGCCGCCCGGCCGAGGAGGCGCACCTGGAGGAGGCCCTGCGCATCGCCGGCCTCGGCGCCGCGCTGGACCGGCCCGTGCGCACCTACTCGCAGGGCATGCGGCAGCGGCTGGCCATCGCCCAGGCCATGCTCGGCCTGCCCGACCTGCTGGTGCTGGACGAGCCCACCAACGGCCTGGACCCGCCGCAGATCCGCGAGATGCGCGAGGTGCTGGTGCGGTACGCGCAGGCCGGACGCACCGTCATCGTGTCCAGCCACCTGCTGGCCGAGGTGGAGCAGACCTGCACGCACGCGGTGGTCATGTCGCGCGGGCGGCGCGTCGCGGCCGGCCCGGTCGCCGAGATCGTCGGCTCCGGGCGGCGGTTGGAGGACGCGTTCCTGGAGATCATCGGAACCGGAGGGACGGAGTGAGCAGCGTCGAAGAGGTCGCGGCACGCTCCGCGGCGGCGCCGGCGGACGGCTCGGCCGGCTACCGGGTGGGACGCACCCTGCCGCTGCGCGTGGAGGCCGCCCGGCAGTTCCGGCGCCGCCGCACGCTGATGGCGTTCGGCATCCTGCTGGCGCTGCCGTGGGTGCTGGTCGCCGCGTTCCAGCTCGGCGGCGACCCGGAACCGGGCGAGGCCCCCGGCCTGGTCACCGTGGCGACCGCGAGCGCCATGAACTTCGCCCTGTTCGCGATGTTCGTCTCGGTCGGGTTCCTGCTCGTGGTCGCCGTCGCGCTGTTCTGCGGCGACACCGTGGCGAGCGAGGCGAGCTGGTCGTCGCTGCGCTACCTGCTGGCCGCCCCGGTGCCGCGCGCCCGGCTGCTGCGGCAGAAGCTGATCGTGTCGCTGGGGTACGCGGCGGCGGCCGTGCTCGCCCTGCCGCTGATGTCCCTGGTCGCGGGCGCGGTCGCGTTCGGCTGGGGCGAGGTGCGGCTGCCCGCCGGCGGCGCCGTCCCGGCCGGCACCGCGCTGGGCCGCATGCTGATCGTCGTCGCGTTCGCGCTGGTCAGCCAGCTGGTCGTGGCGGCGCTGGCGTTCCTGCTGTCGGTCACCACGGACTCCCCGCTGGGCGCGGTCGGCGGCGCGGTCGGGCTGGTGATCGTCAGCAACATCCTGGACGCGGTGACGGCGCTGGGCTCCTGGCGGGACTTCCTGCCGACCCACTGGATGTACGCGTGGACCGACGCCCTGCAGCCGCAGGTCCAGTGGACCGGCATGGCCAAGGGCACGGCGCTGTCGGTGGCGTACTCCGCGGTGCTGTTCGCGCTCGCCTTCCGCCGCTTCCGCGACCGGGACGTGGTGTCCTAGCCCCCCGGCGTCCCGCCCCGCCCGCCGTCTCGCCCCGGGCGGCCGGAACCGGCCGCGGCCGGGCACCGCACACCACCCCGAAAAATCGGTCGAACTACACGAGACGGGTGCATAAACTCGGCGAACCTCGGATCCGTCCGCACCTTCACACGGATCCGGGGTTACGTCATCGCCACCACGGGGGAGATGATCAACATGGCCAGGCAGCAGCTTGTCAAGCGCCCGCGACCCCCACGCCGACCGAGCCCGCTGGACCTGCGAACCCCGTCCGGCCGACCGCTACCGTACTGACGCCCCCGCTCAGCGCGCGAGGGCGCCCAGGAACCGTTCACGATCGACGACGACCCGCTCGACGCGACCATCGCCGAGCACCGTGCCGCCCCCGTCGGTGGCCGACACGGTGAACGAGAGCCGCCTGCCGTCCACGGCGGTCAGCTCCGCGGTCACCGTGACCCGCGCCCCGATCGGGCTGGCGGCACGGTGGGCGAGTTGCACGCGCGTGCCCACCGACGTCCGCCCCTCCCCCAGCCGCCCCGCGACCGCCCGCACCGTGGCGGCCTCGGCGAGCGCCACCAACCGCGGCGTTGCCAGAACCGGCACGTCCCCGCTGCCGACCCGCTCGGCCGTGTCGTCCGGCCCCACCGTGGCGACCACCTCGCCCCGCAGTCCCACCGTCAGCTCCATGCCCGCCAACCTAGCCTCCCGGGGCGGCGCCCCCCGACCGCCTCCCGGCCGCACCGCCGCCTGCCGATCGGACCGGCTCAATCGACGGGGGGCTTGCTCCAGCCGTTCGCCTGGTCCCAGTACTTTCCGTAGTAGTCGGGGTACGTCTCACCGGTATTGGACGTCCGGAACCGCCCGGCATGGAACGCCTCCTCCAGCGCATCCACCGCGCCCTTCCGGCCGATCTCATGGAGCTCCGCCTCGGTCAACTTCTCCCCCCGCTCAATGGCCTGCCTGCGAGCACGGTGGTAGCCGCGGTCGTATATGTCCTCGGCGATCCCCGCGCCCACCTTGACCCCCAGCGGTCGCAGCTCGTACACCTGCTCCACCTCACGGGCGGTCCCTTCGGCCTCCTCCCGGACACGGCTTTTCAGGTACTTGTCCCTCGGCACAGTCCTTGGGGGGACCCTGCCGGTGTGCTCGTACTCGACATGGTTGGCCTCGTGGACCAAGATGACCGCCAGCGACTCGGGAGAGCGCACGTCCTCCGGCGAGCGCTCTCCCTTCGGTTTGCTTCCCCCCTTGGACGTGCTGACGTGAATCTGATTGACCGTGGGTATGTAGTAGCTGCCCCCGTCGGACTCGTAGCGGACCTCGACGTTGTACCGGTTGAGGATGTCGTTGGCCCAGCGCCCCGTCGGGGTCCGCATCAGGACTTTGCGGACCTTGGCGTCCGCGACGGCCCTCTTGGCCGCCCTGACGGTGGCCTGAGCCTTCGCCCTCTCGCCCATGGAGACCTTGGACTGGTCCTTTTCCGCGGCCTCCAGTAGCTCGCGTCTATGCTGTTCGGCGTCTTCCAGCGCCTCCTCGGCGCCTTCCACGTCGCCGCGCCGCCCCGCCTCTTCCGCCCGCCGCTCGATCACCTCAGGCGCGTCCAAGCGGGCCGGCGGGTCGGGCTCCTTGTCCTTGCCCCTACTCCTGTTCTTGCCCTTGAGGTTTTTGAGCTTGGTCAGGCCCTTGCCGCCGAAGACGACGCCGAGCGTGGTCGGAATGGCGCGGAAGACGGCGCGGACCTTGTGGCCGTTGTTCCAGTCGTCGCGGATCGGCTTGGTGGCCTCGTCCAGGATGGCCTTGCCGGTCTCCCGCGGGTCCGTGGTGAAGAGCGCGCCGATGCTGCTCCAGTTGCTCGTGAATCCGTCATGGCTGCAGATGTGCACCAGGCAGCCGGTGAAGGTGATGCCGTCCCAGGTGTCTTTGATCACGTCCCAGGACCCGAGGCGTAGTCCGTCGACGGCGCCGCAGGCCCAGTCCGCCCAGCTCCAGCAGTTGCCGTCGTCCTTCTTCTGTCCACCGTTCTGAGGAGCCGCGACGGTTACCGGGCGTCCGCCGCCGGACGTGCCTCGGCCTTCAGCGGCCTTCTCAGGGGTGTCGCACCACGAGCCGGCGGCGACCTTGCAAACGGCGGTCTTGATCGCAGACGCGACGGTGACCGGAACGTTCGTGACGACGAGCGCCCCCACCAGCAGGCTCACCAGCAGAGCCACGGCGATATAAGAGATCGGACCCTCGCCGCGGTCGGACGCCGAAGACACCGCATACCGGGGCCGACGGGGAAGCGAGAGCAAAGAAGACCACCTTGGTGGGCAGAACACATCCAGGAGCACTCGCCGCCAGACCCCCGGGCACCGAGGCAGGTCCGATTATGACCACACCACAAAAGGTGATCAAGCGCGTTTAACTCACATTACGGTCAACACAGATTTCGGGTCGGCTCACCGCCCCCCGGCGGACGCGCAGGCGCGCCACTCGCGGCCGGACGCCCGGACCGGCCGACGCCACCGCACGAGGGGCCTCGCACCGTCAGGCGAGCGGCAGCCCCCGCAGCATGACCTGCCGCGTGTCGGTCACGGAGGCCCCGGCGTCGATTCTGACCGTGCGCTGCTCGATGTCCGTCCCGTTCCGGACGAACAGCGTGACGACGTAGGCGTCTCCCTTGGCGACGGCCGTGGGCGGCTTCAACAGGGAACGCAGCCGGGGCTCGGCCCGCTCGCGGGCCCTCTTCTCCTCGGCGGTCGGCTCGGGCAGCCACGTCAGATCGTCGACGCCGTCGACGACGCGCAGGTAGCGGTCCATGGTCCGGGTCAGGTCCAGGTAGGCGCGGGCCACGGCGACCGCCTCGCGCGTGGTCGGCAGGGTCGCCTTCGAGGCGCGCAGCACCTCGCCGAACGCCTCGGGCCTGCCGGTCAGGGACACCACCTTCCCGGTGCTCGCCTCGACGGCCACCTGGAACGAGGCCTGCGGGTGGGGGAACGCCTCGAACATGAAGAATCTCCAGGTCTTCGGCAGCGGGGCCGAGACCTCCTCGAGCATCGAGGCGGTCTTGTGGGTCAGGGCGCCCCTGTGGGGCTCTCCGGCCTCCTCCATGGCCCGCCGCACGGTCTCCCGGATCTCGTCTTCGTTCATCAAACCCCCCTGCGGCCGGGCGGAACGGGTCTGCGCCGGCGCCGCGGACGACGCCGTCGAGGAGGCACCGGCCGCCCCCTCCCGGTCCGCGCTGCATCCCGCGCACAGCATCGCGCACAACGCCGCGATGAGGTAACCGCGGCCAGTCCGCCGCGCGCACGGCCTCACCGTGGAACCGAACACCCGACCTCCCCTGGCAGCCCCGCACGCGTACGTTGGCGAGGACGATAACGGCCGGGTTGAGATGATTCCAGGGGCCGACCGTTACCAGTCATTCGGCGCGCGAGAAGTACTGCCGCGCCGCGGACCGGTTGACCAGGATCAGGATGGCCACCGGAAGGATCGCCCCCACCAGGCCGAACGGGTCGCCGTCGGCGATCCGGCCGAACTGCCAGAACAGGTACAGGACCTGCAGCACGATGACGCCGACGCGCACTTTGCGGCCCGGGCGCCTCGCGATCGCCCAGGCCGCCGCCAGGCTGGCGACCGCGGGCAGGGAGAGGCCGACCGCGACACCGACGCCCTCGGCGCCGCCCACCACCAGTCCTCCCTGCAGCGCCGCCATGAAGGTCAGGAACGCCGCGACACAGAGCAGGATCCGGACAGTCCTCACCGGCGAAGGCATCGCAAACTGGGCGGTCACCCACACTCCCTGGTCAGTACGTCCGAAACCCGCGCTGCGGAACATACTGACCACTCCCGCCCCTGTCCATGCCCACCGACCCTCCACCCCGGCCTGAGTGCGGACTGCATAAGGGATCGATGTTCAGTCGTCGGGCCAGTTCGCGGATGAGGCGGTGCGTCGTGTGGTGAGGTCGGCGGCCTCGCGCACCACGTCGCGGGCGAGGGCGTGATGGCGCAACAGTCCTTACCCTCTGACCGAACGCCGGTGCCGGGCCTCCCCCGTCAGCTGTCGGCTCGGGCGATGCCCACGGGGCAGGAGAGGCCGGTGCCGCCGAGGCCGCAGTAGCCGTTCGGGTTCTTGGCGTCCGACAGGTACTGCTGGTGGTATGCCTCGGCGAAGTAGAAGGGGGCGGCCGCGGTGATCTCGGTGGTGATGCGGCCGTAGCCGGCCTCGGCGAGGACCTTCTGGTAGGCGTCGCGGGAGGCTTCGGCGGCCTTGCGCTGGGCGTCGTCCTGGTAGAAGACGGCCGAGCGGTACTGGGTGCCGACGTCGTTGCCCTGGCGCATGCCCTGTGTCGGGTCGTGGGCCTCCCAGAAGACGCGCAGGAGGTCGTCGTAGGAGATCCGGGCGGGGTCGTAGACGACGCGGACGGTCTCGGTGTGGCCGGTCAGTCCGGTGCAGACCTCTTCGTAGGTGGGATTGGGGGTGTAGCCGCCCTCGTAGCCGACGGCCGTGCTGATGACGCCGGGCGTCTGCCAGAACTTGCGTTCGGCGCCCCAGAAGCAGCCCAGCGCGAACTCGGCGACCGCGGAGCCCTCCGGGTAGGGCGGGGCGAGCGGGGCGTCGAGCACCTCGTGGCGAGGCGGGACGGGCATCGGCTCCTCCCGGCCGGGGAGCGCCTTCTCCGGGGAGACCATCTCGGTCTTCGCAAAGCCGAACATGTCTTCCAGGCTAACGCGCGGCCGCGGCGACCAGCAGGGGGGAGATGTCAGGAGTGTGCCCAGGTTTAGCAGATTACGTCCTGGTACCGTGATGCGCGTGGTGGATCGTCGGGGGATGCTGGCAGGCATCGCCGCCTATGCGCTGTGGGGGCTGTTCCCGCTCTACTGGCCGCTGCTGAACCCGGCCGGGGCGATGGAGATCCTGGCCCACCGGATCATGTGGTCGCTGGCGGCCGTGCTGGCGATGTGCGCGGTGCTGCGGCACTGGGCGTGGGTGCGCACCCTCGGCCGGCGGCGGCTCGGGCTGCTGACCGTCGCGGCCGTGGTGATCAGCGCCAACTGGGGCACCTACATCTACGCCGTCAACACCGGTCACACGATCGAGGCGTCGCTGGGGTACTTCATCAACCCGCTGATCAGCATCCTGCTCGGCGTGGTGGTGTTCCGGGAGCGGCTGCGGGCCGGGCAGTGGGCGGCGGTCGGGCTGGGCGCGGCGGCCGTCGCGGTGCTCACCGCCGACTACGGGCGGCTGCCGTGGATCGCGCTGGTGCTCGCCTGCTCCTTCGGGACCTACGGGCTGGTCAAGAAGTTCGCCGACATGCCGTCGGTGGAGAGCCTGGCGGTGGAGACCGCGGTGATGTTCGCGCCGGCGCTCGCGCTCGCGCTGGCGCTGGAGGCGGGCGGGTCGGCGGCGTTCGGGCACCACGGGGCGGGCAACATGGCGCTGCTGGCGGGCGCCGGGGTGGTGACCGCGATCCCGCTGCTGCTGTTCAACGCGGCGGCGACGCGGATCCCGATGAGCACGGTCGGCATGCTGCAGTACCTGGCGCCGGTGCTGCAGTTCCTGATCGGCCTGCTGGTGCAGCACGAGCACATGCCGCCCAGTCGCTGGATCGGGTTCCTGCTGGTGTGGGCGGCGCTGATCGTGCTGACGGCGGACGGCATGTCGGCGGGCCGCCGGGCGCGCCGGGCGGTGCGGTCCCCGGCCCCCGAGACCGCATGACTATTTCGGACGTTTCGGTACATCCCTAGAGGCGGCGCCCCGAAGCCACTAGAGTGCCGACGTCACGTCCCGCGGACGGCGCGTCCGCGGTGGACGGCACGTCCCCTCTCAGCACCCCGAGGAGTACGGTTGCGCCTGCGCGGCATCGCCGTGGTCGGCACGGCCCTGGTCGCCGCCGGCCTGGTCTGCCCGGTCTCCGGACAGGCCACCGCGATCGGCGCACGTCCGGTGCTGGTGTCTCCGAGCACACCGCGACCGGGCGAGCGGGTCGACGTCACGGTACCCGGCTGCGAGGCGACGGGATCGGGGCGGCGCTGGGCGCGGTCGGCGGCGTTCACCCGGACGGTCACGCTGACCGGAGACGACGACTACGGCATCGGCACGGCGGTGGTCCGCCGCGACGCGCGTCCCGGTGTGTACGACGTGACGGCCCGCTGCGGCGACCGGACGATCGTCGGCGGTATCAAGGTGTCCACCAAGCGGCCGTGGTCGGTGCTGCTGCCGACGCCGCTGAACGCGCACATCGCCGACGCCGACCGCCTCAAGGGCTGACGGTGCCCGATTTATCCCATTCGCCGAGAAATGCGGGTGCGCGATATGGATAGCGGGAAAATCGATACTTCGTTCGACCAACCATCGCACATGACCAACGCAGCGTGATTGTTGGCGATCACTCGTCACACTGCGTTCTGTCAGGGCGCCTCAACAGCGCGGACAACGCGCCGGCAAGTGAGGAAAGTCACTCCCAGGAGTCGCAAACGTCAACATGCGCACCCTTGATCGCCGTTAATTGATCATGCGATACTTCCCCAGAAACACCCATAACGTACAAGTTTCACAAAAGCCGATAAACGCCTAGCTGCTCCCATCTCTTCCGCGTCGAGAACGCACCGCGAGAGGTTGAGGATGTCCGTCGGAACAGGCACCGCGCGCAGGCGTAGGCCATCCCTCTCGCGACCCGGCTCCCCTGTCAGGCGACACCCGGCGGCCTGGCGGCCCGCTCACGGCCGTCCCCCCGCAGCGCACACCGGTGTCACCGCAGGACGTCCGGCAGAGGCAGGGCCCGACAAGCACACCTCGGCACCGCGGTTCGCCGGCAGCGGGGCGGCGCGTGAACCGGGAGTCCATCCGGCCGTCCGCTTCCTCTGCGGCTTGCCGCCCGCCGCGCTCGGCGCAGCGAGCTCCCCCACCGGCCCCGACCTCGTCGACATCTCGCGCCGGATCCTCGTCTCCGACGCGCCCGCGCCGGACGGAACCTCCGGCGGTCGGCCGGAAGGTGCAGCGGCTGGAGACCTTGCGCCAGGACGAGGTGACCGCGCGGACCGAGCCCGTCGACCGCTGCCGCCGCCTGATCGGGCCCCTGCGGGCGAGCTCCCCCGGGGAGGCGGCCTACCCGAACGCCAGACCGGCTACCGCACCGGCTTATACGGCCGCCCTGACGACCAGGGCGAGCTGTGAGCCGCACCATCCCCTCCCACGGCATGGACGACTGGAGCGAGCAGTGACAGTGGGCGACGCCATCTCCGTACGCACAGCCTCCGCAGACACAGGGGGGCCGTCCGGAAGGGGGGCCGACCTCGCCGCGGCCGCCCGTGAGCTGGTCGGCGGGCTCCTGGCCGAGCCCTGGGGGCAGGTCTCCCCGTCGATCTACGAGACCGGCAAGCTGGTGACCCTGGCCCCGTGGCTCACCGGCCACGGCAGACGCGTGCGGTACCTGCTGGCGGAGCAGCGGCCCGACGGCGGCTGGGGCGCGCCGGGCGGCTACGCGATGGTCCCGACGCTGAGCGCGGTGGAGGCGCTGCTGACGTCCGTGGACCGTGACAAAGGCTCCGCGCAGGCCGCCGAGCCGGGCGAACTGCTCGCGGCCGCCGGCCGGGGGCTGCGGCTGCTGGAGCGGCTGCTGCCCACGCTCGACGCCGACGGCGTGCCGGACATGCCCGCGGTCGATCTCATCGCCGCCTCCCTCATCGGCTCGATCAACCGGCTGCTGGACGACCTGGAGCGGACGCGGCCGGACCTCGTCCGAGACTCCTGGTCGCCGGGGCTCCGGCTCGGCCTGCCGCCCGGCCTGGACGACTCCCGGCTGGTCAAGATCCGCAAGGTGCTGGCGGCCGGCATCGCACCGCCCGACAAGGTGGTGCACGCGCTGGAGACCGTCGCCGACCTGGCCCGGGGCACCGGTGCGGTCCGGCCGGCCGGCACGGGCACGGTCGGCGCGTCCCCGGCGGCCACCGCGGCGTGGCTGGACGAGCGGTCCGCCGGCGATCCGGGCAATCCGGCGCGGATCTTCCTGGAGACGGTGGTGAGCCGCCACGACGGGCTGGCGCCGTGCGGCTATCCCATCACCGTCTTCGAGCGGGGCTGGGTGCTGTCCATCCTGGCGCGCGCGGGACTGGTGTCGTCGGTGCCCGCCGACCTGCGGACGAGCCTCGAAGACACGCTCGGCCCGGCCGGGACCCCCGCGGCGGAGGGGCTGCCGGCCGACGCCGACACCTCGTCCGGCGCCCTGTACGCGCTCGCCCTGCTCGGCGCGCCCAGGCCGCCCGACCCGCTGTGGACGTACGAGACGGAGACGCACTTTTGCACCTGGCCCGGCGAGGACGGCTTCTCCGTGACGACGAACGCGCACGCGCTCGAAGCCTTCGGCGCCTACCTGCGGCACGTCACGGCGAACGGCGCCTCCCGGGCGACCGGGAACGGCGGCCCCGTCCCCGTCGAGCGCTACCGGGCGACCGTCGAGAAGCTGGCCTCGGTGCTGTGCCGCAACCAGCACGCGGACGGAAGCTGGACCGACCGGTGGCACGTCTCCCCCTACTACGCCACCATGAGCTGCGTCCTGGCCCTGGAGCGCTTCGGCGGGCCCCGGGCGGCGGCCGCGGTCGAGCAGGCCCGGCGCTGGGTCCTCGACACCCGGCGGCCCGACGGGTCGTGGGGGCTGTGGGAGGGAACGGCCGAGGAAACGGCTTATGCCGTGCAAACCCTCCTGCCTTCCGCCGACGCCTCCGAGGAGCTGCGAAAAGTGGTCGCGCGGGCCGATGAATTCCTACTGACCCACGAAGTCGGACAAAACGGATACGGTGCCGGGCCGGCGCTGTGGCACGACAAGGATCTGTACCACCCCACCGCCATCGTCCGCGCGTCCGTCCTCGCCGCACGCCACCTGGCGCACCGCCATCTGAACACGGAAGTCTGAGTGGGAGCGCGCCCACGGCGCCTTGTCATGAACATCACACAAATGCGTGCCGTGGGCGCTTCCAGAGGTCAGAGCAATGCACGTCTGATCATGTCGGCATGATTCCGCATTAGCGCGGCTCAGTGGGAACAAGGTACGGCAAGCAGGGCGGCGACGTTGCTAAGGTACTGGCGCGTGCCATGCGGTACACCGCTGACCGCCCCGGACACCGGGCCCCCTCCGGCTCGCCGCCGTCAGCCACCTCATGACGGGCACCGAGTCCCCCCGGGAGCCCATCTGAGGACTCACTGAGGACGAACCGATGCGTTTCCGCAACTCGCGCCTGCGGACCGAGACCACCGCCCTTCCGGCGTCGCTCTCCGCCCTGCGCGCCTTCGCCGCACGGGGGCCCCTGCGCGAGGTCCGGCCGTCGATCCGCGGCCTGGAGCCGCCGGCGGTCGTCGCGTCCATCGTCGTGTCCATCGCCCCGGCGCGGGAGCGGCTGTGCCCGGTGCGGTGATACAGCCGAAGCACGGGGGGCAGGCGGACGTCGCCGCCGAGGCGCCCCCGATGCAGCCGTTCCGCCCTGACCACCTGCCGACGCGCGGTCGGCGGCGTCCGGTGCCGGTGGTGGACGCGGTCGGCGAGGCGGAGGACTGCACCCGGCCCCAGGCGCTCTTGTCCGGCCCGGCGGAGGAGACCGAACGCGCGGTCGACGGATCCGCCATCGACGGCCGCGGTCCTGACACGACCGACGAGCAGGCCGCGCGGCACCCCGCTGCACCCGGCGGCCCCGGGGAGCCCGGCCTGAGGCAGCGGTCGCCGTCCGCGGTCCCCTCTCACTTTTCCGAGCGTCCGGCGGTCCGCTCCGATGGGCGGCAGGCCGCCTCGTCCACCGGCTGCGGCGGCAATGGCGCACGCGCGGCCGGAGACGACAGGAGCGACGACGCGCCCGCCAAGGCCCGTACGCGTCCCGGCCAGGGGACCGCGGAGGGCGCCGCGCGTCTCGACGACGATTTCCATCCGCCGGAGGAGCAGCCAATCGTGCCCGAGAACGCCAGCACACCGTCCGGTCTGCCCGTCCGGGTCCCCCAGGCCAACCTGGCCCCGCCGCTGCGCACGGCGGCGGAGGAGGAGGACGAGCGGCAGGACGAGGAGCCGGACGAACCGGGCCGTTCTCCCGAGGAGGTGCTGCGGATCATGGGCTCCTACCAGAAGGGCACCCGCCGGGGGCGTGACGAGGCGGCCCGGATGATGGGCACGCGAGCAGCAGAAGGCGAGGACGATCACTGATGCAGAAGTCTGCTTCGTCGGCCGATTTGGGCTGGCTGCTGGACGATCTGGTGAAGCGGGTGCCGCACACTCGGCATGCGGTGGTGCTGTCCGCCGACGGCCTGCTGATGGCGGCCTCGCAGGGCATGAGCCAGGACGACGGCGAGCATCTGGCCGCCGTGGCGTCCGGCATCCAGAGCCTGGCCAAGGGCGCGGGCATCAGGTTCGGCGGCGGTCCGGTCCGGCAGTCCATCATCGAGATGCAGTCGGCGTTCCTGCTGGTCACGGTGGCGGGCAAGGGCGCCTGCCTGGCCGTGCTGGCCGACGAGGAGGCGGACGTGGGGCTGATCGCCTACGAGATGGCCATGCTGGTCGGCAGCATGGGCCACCATCTGACGTCGCCGGCTCGGGTGCCGGGTGCTGAGGACCGGGCCGAGTGATGCTGCCTCCCGA
>NZ_BAABDO010000079.1:0-32768 GCF_039539665.1 Actinomadura keratinilytica | reverse complement strand
GCACTGGCTTTTAACACGCTGTTGAGTTCTCAAGAAACGGACACCCACCGCGCGGTTCCCGCTTTCGCGTTCCCCGCCCCGGGGCGACTCTTAATTTACCGGGCCCTTTCCTCCTGTCAAATTGACCGCTTCCGCATCAATTCGACAATGGAAGTCCAGACCTGGAGTTCCACAAGCCGAACAGGAGCCCTGCCGGGCTCTGTATCGACTCGTAGGAGATTGCCCACCGGGTCGGCCGCCTCATCGGCGTCCGGCACCCCGCTCGGGCGCACCAGATCAGTCTACAGCACCCCGAGCACCGCTCGAGGCCGCTTCAGATCTGGTTCCCCGGGGCCGTCCGCCTCGCGGCGTCCCGCATCCCTCGGGTGCGGAAGACTTTAGGCAGGCAAGATCGAGGCCGTCAAATCGAGGCGGTCGGCGGGGCCCTGCGCCTCGGTGGTCCGTAGCACGCTCGCGCGAACGCAGTCCTACGGAGCCGCGGCCACGACAAGGCGAGCTCGGCGGCGCCGTGTCCCTCTGCACGCCTCGATCACCGCCGGCGTTTCCGGCCTGCCCTTTCGTCACACATGCCGAAGTGTCGCGCCTGCGCGCTTGTCAGCAGGACGCAGCCCGAAGCAGCTTGACCGACTGCGACGGCCTCTGCGGCAGAGAGCCCGGAGGACGCCTGTATCGTCCTTCGAACGGGCACGCGTCCGGGGCATTGAGCCAAGCCTCGTCCGGGGTCACCTGACGAATGGCACTGGACGCCCTCGAGCAGCTGGTGGGTGACCTCATCAACCTAGCCTCGTCCTCTGATCATGGGGCGACGTTGAAGGCCATCCGCCTGTTGGACACCAGTGCGAGGCCGTGTCCGGTAGATCTTGGGGTTCAGCTGTAAATTGATCTCGAGTGTCGGGGGCAGCCGGGTGTCCGCCGCCTGCTGCGGGCTCGTGGCATCGCCGCCGCCATCGGAGAACGTGCCGATCAGCAGACCGGGCGCCCGCCGATCTTCGCCCCGGCCGCCTGCAAGCGCCGCAACGTGGTCGAACACTGCATCAACCGGCACAAGCAGTGGCGCGGCATCGCCACCCGGTCCGGCAAGCTCGCCTGCAACTCCAGGGCAGCGACCGTGCTGGTCACTGCCTTGTTCCGTATCAACGCATGATCCACCGGACATGGCCTACGGCGAGCCCGGCGGATCATGGTGGATCCGCAGCAGTGCGCCGATCACGGTCCGTTAGTGCGCGGTCGGCATGGCGGGTGACACTGCTGCGTCATCATTCGAGCCGGTTGACAACGCTGCGGCGTCGGCGGGGCGGTCGCAATGCAGACGGCGGGCGGGCGGCCGCCGCCCCCCATCCCGCTCACACATGGCGGCGGCAACACGGAACCGCACAGGCGGGGACGACCCGGCTTACCAAGATCCATTGGACGGGGCCTAAGGCCTGTCCGGCGGATCACGGTGGTGCCGCAGCGACGTGGTGGCCGGGGTGCTCCGGCTCAGCGGTGACAGGGCGAGCCCGGTGGGGCGCGTGGCGATGCCGCGCCTCACTTCAGGTCGGTCGGTGCGGTGTTCGACCACGCTGCGGCGCTGGCAGGGCGGCTGCATCAAAGACGGGCGCGCGGCAGCCAAAGATCCACCGGGCACAACCCACGGCGTGGCTCAAGTGAGGTGAGCGCCCCGGGATCGCCGTGCCACGATCCCGGCCCCGGGCGTCCAAGACCTTCAAGACCTGGAGATGTTCCTGAAGCCCATCTGCTCGACCGGCTTGTCCACCCGCCGCGGCGACACGCCCAGCAAATAGCCGGTGGCCACCACGCCGGCCAGGGCCTGCACGGCCCGACGGCGGCGCTCCAGCAACCACGGTGCCGGGGTGCTCCGGCTCGGTGGTGCTGGTGTGGCGGGTGGCGATGCCGCGCCTCACTTCGGGCCAGTTGGTCGGTGTTCGACCACGCTGCGGCGCTGGCAGGGCGGCTGCATCAAAGACGGGCGCGCGGCAGCCAAAGATCCACCGGGCACAACCCACGGCGTGGCTCAAGTGAGGTGAGCGCCCCGGGATCACCGTGCCACGATCCCGGCCCCGGGCGTCCAAGCGCCATCGCCCCTGCCGATTTGCCATGGAGTACGGCGTCAACCACTTCGAGCGCCACCGGGCCGCAGCACCCTGGCCACCGCGGCGCTGCGGATCCACCGTGATCCCGAAGCGGCTCAGGCGGATTGGGCGGAGGTGGCTCCGGCGCCGAATGTTCGGCATCGGGCGGTTCGTGTCGTCACGCGGGAACGGGGGTGCGGCCTCGAGTTGCTACGGGGTGGACCGGAAGGTTGAGATCACGAAGGAGAGCGGGGTCGTGACCGGTGAGGGGAGGGCGGAGAGGCGGCGCCGCAGTTCGTCGGCGGGGACGTGGTGGGCGCTGGGGCCCATGCCGACGAGCGCCTCGGTCTCCGTGTGGTCGAGGGTCGCCTGGTACTCCAGGGTGCGGCGTGACTCCAGGGTGAAATGGGCGCCGAGCGTGGAGTCGACGCGTTCGTTCTTCTGTTGGTCCACCGTCACCAGGCCGAGGGCCTCGACGAGGGGGCCGAGGTGCCGGGGCGAGGGGGTGACGGTGACCAGGAGGCCGCCGCCGCGCAGCACCCTCTGGAACTCCGCGGCGTTGCGGGGCGCGAACACGTTGACGATCGCGTCCACCGAGCCGGTGCGGACCGGCAGGGGGCGCCACAGGTCGGCGACCACGGCTCCGATCCGCGGGTGTGCGCGGGCCGCGCGCCGGGCGGCGTACTTGGACAGGTCCAGCGCGATGCCCACCGCGTACTCCAGCGGCTTCAGCACCGCGCTCAGGTAGTAGCCCGTGCCAGCGCCCGCGTCGAGGACGCAGCCGACGCCGGGTTCGGCGGTGACGATCTCGGCCAGGACATCCGCCATCGGGGCGAAACGGCCGGTGGCCAGGAAGCTCTCGCGGGCGCTCACCATCTCGGAAGTGTCGGCGGTGCCGGGACGGGCGTTGCCGGGCAGCAGGTTCGCATAGCCCTGGCGGGCGATGTCGAACGCGTGTCCCCGTGCGCAGCGCAGCGCCTTATCCGCGAGCAGCAGCGGTTCCCCGCACACCGGGCACGCCAGGCGTTCGACCACATCAGCCAGCACGGGTCCATGGTCTACCACGCAGCAGGCGAGCCGGCAGATCGACACCGGCCCCGGGCCCGGGGGCGAGCCGGGCCCGGGGCCGGGGGCGAGCCGGGCCCGGGGCCGGGGGCGAGCCGGGCCCGGGGCCGTCCCGCCGTCAGGCCTTCAGGCGGCGCCGCACGTCCTCCATGTCCAGGGCGCGGACCTGCTCGATCACGTTCTCCAGGGCCGCGTCGGGCAGGGCGCCGGGCTCGGCGTACACGATGACACCGTCCCGGATCGCCATGAGCGTGGGGATCGAGGTGATGCCGAAGCGCTCCGACAGCTCGGGCTGGTCCTCGGTGTCGACCTTGCCGAAGACGATGTCGGCGTGCTTTTCGGCCGCCTTCTCGAAGACCGGGGCGAAGCGCCGGCACGGGCCGCACCAGGCCGCCCAGAAGTCGACCAGCACGATCCCGTCGCTCTGGGCCACGTCGTCGAAGTTGTCAGCCGTCAGTGTGACCGTCGCCATGTCGGTTTCTCCTCGGTCGGGGTATCAGCCTGGGTAGCGGTGCACAGCCCCGCAGTATTCCCGCCGTGGGAATCACAGAGCGGTAATTGGCGTTCTCCTTCTAGGGAGATCGCACCGGAGAAGGGTCAGGATGGCTGCAACCCGTAGCAAGGGCGACAGGATCGACGCCCTCGACAAGGACCTCGTCGGGGCGTACCTGGACCGGATCGGCCGAACCCCCCTGCTGGACGCGGAGGAGGAGGTCGACCTGGCCAAGGCGATCGAAGGGGGCCTGTACGCCGAACAGCTCCTCGAGGAGGGGCCCATCCCCGACGGGATCACCCGCGAGGAGCTGCAGGAGCTCGTCGAGGCGGGGCTGCGCGCCAAGCAGCGCTTCGTCGAGGCCAACCTGCGCCTGGTGGTCTCGATCGCCCGCAAGTACCCGACCGACGCGCTGCCCCTCATCGACCTCATCCAGGAGGGCAACCTGGGGCTGATGCGCGCGGTGGAGAAGTTCGACTACCGGCGCGGCTTCAAGTTCTCCACGTACGCGACCTGGTGGATCCGGCAGGCCATCGGGCGCGGCCTGAGCCACACCGCCCGGACGATCCGGCTGCCGGTGCACGTGGAGGAGGAGCTGTCGCGGCTGCGGCGGGCCGAGCGCCAGCTGGGCCGCGACCTGGGCCGCGATCCCACGCGCGAGGAGCTGGCCGAGGCCGTGGGGGCCGAGCCCGAGCACGTCGACGAGCTGCTGAGCTGGCGCCGCGATCCCGCCAGCCTGGACGCCACGGTCGACGACGCGGGCGAGACCGCCATGGGCGACCTGCTGGAGGACCCCGACGGGGTGACGCCGGAGGCCGAGATCCTGGCGCTGGACGAGACCGAGGGCCTGGGCCGCCTGCTGGAGCGGCTGCCCGAGCGCGAGTCGGCGATCCTGCGGGCCCGGTTCGGCATGGACAACGGCCAGCCGCTGTCGTACGCGCAGATCGGCGCCCGGTACGGGCTGAGCCACAACCGGGTGCGGCAGATCACCGACCGGTCGCTGCGGCGGCTGCGGCAGATGGCCGCCGAGGCGGATCTGGCCGGGCAGCGCGGGCCCGCGCGGGCCGCGGCCGTCCGGGCCGCCGCGGCGCCCGCCGCGCAGGGCCCGGAGCGCAAGGTCGCCGCCGCCGTCCGCGCGGCCGGCAAGGCCGCGTGACCCTTTCCTGACGTCTCCCCGACGCCGTGTGAACGGGCCAGCCGGGCGGACCGCTGCTCCGGGTCCGCCCGGCCGTACGATCTTCCGTTTTTTACCTTATTGCGAGGCCAGGGCCCGGGCGGCATCCGGAAGTTTTCCGGTTTTCTCCGCCGTTGAGGTCATGCCGGGCCTGCCGTAGTGCCATAGCCTTGATGCCCGTGAGTACATCTAGCGTCACGGGGCAGCTGGACGCCTGGCGTGCCCTCCCGGCACTGCAACAGCCCGAGTGGGACGACGCGGCCGAGCTGCGCACGGTGGTCGACGAGCTGGCCAAGCAGCCGCCGCTGGTGTTCGCCGGCGAGTGCGACCAGCTCAAGGAGAGCCTGGCCGCGGTCGCGCGGGGCGAGGCGTTCGTCCTGCAGGGCGGAGACTGCGCCGAGACCTTCGCGGGTTCCACCGCCGACGCCGTCCGCAACAAGCTCAAGACCCTGCTGCAGATGGCCGTCGTGCTCACCTATGCCGGCCGGGTGCCGGTGGTGAAGATCGGGCGGATGGCCGGGCAGTTCGCCAAGCCGCGCTCCAAGCCGGTCGAGGTGCGCGACGGGGTGGAGCTGCCCGCCTACCGGGGCGACGCCGTCAACGGCTTCGAGTTCACCCCGCAGGCGCGGCGCACCGACCCCCGGCGGCTGCTGCAGGCCTACCACTGCTCGGCCGTCACGCTGAACCTGTGCCGGGCGTTCACCAAGGGCGGGTACGCCGACCTGCGGCAGGTGCACGCCTGGAACCAGGACTTCGTGGCCAACAGCCCGGCCGGGCGCCGGTACGAGCGGCTGGCCGGCGAGATCGACCGGGCGCTGGCGTTCATGAAGGCCTGCGGCGCCGATCCGGAGGAGTTCCACGGCGTGGAGTTCTACTCCAGCCACGAGGCGCTGCTGCTGGAGTACGAGCGGGCGCTGACCCGCATCGACAGCCGCAGCGGGCTTCCCTACGACGTGTCGGCGCACATGGTGTGGATCGGCGAGCGGACCCGGCAGCTCGACGGCGCCCACGTGGAGTTCCTGCGGCACATCCGCAACCCGATCGGGGTGAAGCTGGGCCCGACGGCCACCGCCGAGGAGGCGCTGGCGCTGATGGAGCGGCTCAACCCCGAGGGCGAGCCGGGCCGGCTGACGTTCATCACCCGGATGGGCGCCGGGAGGATCCGCGACGTGCTGCCGCCGCTGATCGAGAAGGTGCGCGGCAGCGGGTCCCCGGTCGCCTGGATCTGCGACCCGATGCACGGCAACACCTTCGAGGCGCCCAGCGGGCACAAGACCCGCCGGTTCGACGACGTGCTGGACGAGGTCACCGGGTTCTTCGAGGTGCACCGGGCGCTCGGCACCCACCCGGGCGGCATCCACATCGAGTTCACCGGCGACGACGTCACCGAGTGCGTCGGCGGCGGGCACGAGATCGTCGAGGACGACCTGCACCAGCGGTACGAGACGGCCTGCGACCCGCGGCTCAACCGCAGCCAGTCCCTCGACCTGGCGTTCATGGTGGCCGAGCTGTACCGGGAGGCGCAGTGACCCTCCGGGGCGCGCGGGCCGGCCGTCGACCGAGACGCCGTTAGCCGAGACGCGGGCGGGCCGGGGTCAGATGGCGACCTCGGCCCAGACGACCTTGCCGCCGGTCACGGGCTCGGCGCCCCAGGCGGTGGCGAAGCGGTCGACGATGAACAGGCCGCGGTGCGACTCGTCGAGCGGGCCGGGGACGGTCAGGCGGGGCATCTGCGCGGCGCGGTCGCGGACCTCCACCCGGACCCGGTCCTCGTCGCGCTGCAGCCGCAGCTCCAGGGCGGTGCCGGCGTGCCGGACGGCGTTGGCGACCAGTTCGGCGACGATGGCGGTGACCAGTTCCTCGCGCTCCATGAGGGCCCAGGTGCGCATGGTGCGGGTGGCGAGGCGGCGGGCGTACTCGACGGCCTCGGTCTGGGGGGCGGCGCGCAGCGTCGTCTCGGTCATCGCCGCGGCCGCCGGGGAGTCCGCGGGGCCGGCCGGCGGCCGGGGGTCCACATGCCTGGGGTCCACATGCCGAGGGTCCACATGCCGGGGGTCCTTGTGCCGGGGGTCATCGTGGCGTGGCCGCGCATCACACCCGGCCCTCGGCGCCCTCGCCGCCTGCGGCGCCCGCCATGAGGAAGCGGTCGAGCCCGGTGGTGCGCAGCACGTTCTCGACGCGGCCGTAGGCGCCGGTCACCGTCAGGGTGGCGTTCTGGGCGCGGGCGTGCTTGTAGGCGCGGACGAGCACGTTGAGGCCGGAGGAGTCGCAGAAGTCGACGGCGGTGAGGTCGACCACGACTTCCCGCTCCCCCGCGTCGACCAGCTCGGTGAGCCGTTCTCTCAGCTCCTCGGAGGAGTGCAGGTCGATGGAGCCGCGCGCGGCGATCGTCGCGCGGCCGTCCTGTCGCGTCGTGTGCAAGGCCAGCCCCACGTCATCCCACCTTACCGATTGCAAGCGCCGGTGACGCCACCCGCTGCGGCGCCCCCGGGGGGTCGGCGGCTCGTGCCGGGCGGCTCGCCCCGACGGTTCATCTCGACGGTCACGACGCCCGCAGCACGATGAGCGCGACGTCGTCGTTGGACGGCTCGGGCCCGAAGTCGCGCACGGCCCGCTGGATGCGGGCGGCGACGGCGCCGGCGCTCAGGCCGGTGCAGCCCGCCAGCAGCCGTTCCAGCCCCTGCCCGTCGCCCAGCTGCCGGCCGCCGGAGCGCCGCTCGGTGACGCCGTCGGTCACGCACAGCAGCACCTGGCCGCGGCGCAGGGCGATGGTGTCGGTGTGGAACTCGACGCCGTCGAACACGCCCAGCAGCGGCTGCGGGCCGGCGGCCTCGCGGACGGTGCCGTCGGGGTCCAGGATCAGCGGCGGCGGGTGGCCGGCACTGGTCAGGCTGATGGTCACGCCGTCCCGGCGCGGCCGCGGGGTGATCTCGCCGTGCAGCAGGGTCAGCAGGCGGCCGCGTTCGCCCTCGCCGAGGATCAGCCGGTTGAGGCGGGCCAGCACGTCGGGCACGGACATGTCCTCGGCGGCCAGGATGCGCAGGGCGTGCCGGGCCAGGCCGGTGACGGCGGCGGCCTGCGGGCCGGTGCCGCACACGTCGCCGATGGCGAAGCGCCAGCGGTGGGCGGCGGGCCCGGCGGACGGCTCGGGGCAGGCGAACACGTCGTAGAAGTCGCCGCCGACCTCGCTGCCCTCGCCCGCCGGCTCGTACACCACGGCGACCTCCAGGCCCGGGATCTCCGGGACGCCGGGCGGCAGCAGGCTGCGCTGCAGGGCGCTGCTCATGGCGGTCTGGGCCGAGTACAGGCGGGCGTTGTCGATGGCCAGGGCGGCGCGGCGGCTGAGCTCCTCGGCCAGCTCGATGGCGCTGCGCGGGAAGCGCTCGCCGGGCGGGCGGCCGATCACGATGGTGCCGATGTGCCGGCCGCGGGCGATCAGCGGGAACGCGTAGGCGTGGTCGTCGGCGGTGCTTCCGGCGGCGGCGCGGGCCTGCGGCGGGGCGGCCCCGAAACCGTTCCAGGGGCCGGGGCCGTCCGCCGGCGGGGCGAGGTCGGCGTGGGCGAGCAGCTCGCGCAGCCCGTCGGCGCGGGTCTCGTCGGCGTGCCAGACGTAGGCGAGGCGGTCGCGGCCGCCGTCGGCGTCGGTGAAGACGGCGCACCAGGTGGCCAGCCGCGGCACGACCAGCTGGGCGACCAGCGCCATGGTGCGCTCCTGGTCGAGGGTGCCGGCGAGCAGGTCGCTGGCCTCGGCGACGAAGCTGAGCCAGCCGCGCCACGAGCGTTCCAGCTCGCCGATGCGGACCTTCTCCAGCGACAGCGACATCTCCTCGGCGAGCCGGCCGAGGCGGGCGGCGTCGGCGTCGGCGAACCGGCCGGGGGCGGCCGCCACGGCGACGACCAGGCCGGTGAGGCGGCCCTGGGCGAGCAGCGGCGCGGCGGCCAGGGTGCGGGCGCGCACGGCGGCGGCGACCGGGTCGGTCTCGCCGGCGGCCACCCAGGGGGCGCCGCCGCGGCCGCCGGGGCCCAGGTCGACCACCGACAGCTCCTCCACCGGGGCCTCGGTGGGCAGGCCGGAGGCGGCGCCGAGGACCAGCCGCCCGTCGCGTTCGGCGAGCAGGACGGCGGCGCCGTCGGCGTCCAGCACGTCGCGGACGGTGTCGACGGCCTCCTGCAGCGTCTCCTTGGCCGAGGGCGAGCGCAGCAGCCGGTCGCTGGCCACGGCCATGGCGGCGGGGTCGTTCTCGTCGCGGCGGACGTGGACGCCGAGGCGCCCGGAGGGGCGTGCGGCGCCCCGTCCGCGGGGGCGCGCGGCCCTGCCGCCGGAGGGCTCGCCGGGGCCGGCCGTCCCCGCGGGCGCTTCGGCGGCCGCCGCCCCGGGCGCGGCGGCGTCCTCGGGGCCGGGGCCGGCCTCGGCGCCGGGGCGGGGCAGGCGGAACCACACGCCCTTGCCGTGCCGGTCGTAGGTGACGCCCCAGGACGCCGACAGGGCCGCGATCGACGGCAGGCCGCGGCCGCTGGAGGCCTCCATGCCGGGCATCTCGATGATGCGGGTGGGGTGGTGGTCGCGGACCTCGATCCGGATGTCGCCGTCGGTGAGATGGCAGAGCACCTCGAACGAGGTGCCCGCGTAGGCCACGGCGTTGGTGGCCAGTTCGCTGGTGGCGAGCACGGCGTCGTCGACGGCCTGGTCCATGTGCCAGCCGGTCAGCACCCGGCGGACGAAGCGCCGGGCCTCCGCCACGGACGTGGCGGCGCAGGGGAAGGTGGCCGACGCCGTCTGCGCCGGGGCCGGTCGCGCCGTGTGCGCCGCCGCCGTCTGCCGATCCAACAGTCGTTCCTCACTTCGAGCTTTCACGGGGCCCGGCTATCGTGACAGACGGGTTCGCCGTTCGGCCAGGAAGGACCCGCCACCGGCGGGATCCGGACGGGCGGACACGGCCGCCGCCGACCGGTGCCCGGCGGCGGGGCCCGGCCGCGGCATCCGGCCGCCGGGGAGCGGGGGACTACCGGGACGCTTCCCGGCCCGGCGGACGGAAGCGGCCAGGCCGCCACAACACGACAGACCGTAACACGAAGACTACGAGGCAGCCCTCGCCGCGTCGTGTCATACCCGCGTCCCGGCCGGCCACCGGCCCCGACCCCCGTCGGGCCGGGCGTTCCGGGCGGCGGTGCCGCCGCTGCGGAACGTAAAGTACAGGTGCGGCCACGCCAGCAGGTGTCCGTCGTTTCCGGGTACCCATATCGCGGGCCAGGAGGATGAAGCAGCATGCCCCGAACCGCTTCCCGTTCGCTGAGCCATCGCAGCGGGTCTCACGACACCACCCCGCGTTACAGCGACGCCGACCTGGCGCCGCTGCTGAAAGCGCTGGCGGCGGTGCGGGACGGCAAGCTCCGCAAGGAACTGGACGTGCCGGGCGAGGGCGCCGTGGCGCAGGCCGCGGCGATCCTGGAGGAGATCCGCGAGAACGGCGAGCACCTGGCCTCCGGCCTGGCGCGGGTGCGGCGCGAGATCGGCCGGGAGGGGCAGCTGCGGGGGCGGCTGCGGCCCGGGGCGCTCAAGGGCACCTGGGGCAGCGCGGTGGAGGACGCCAACGCGATCATCGACAAGCTCACCGACCTGGCCACCGGCATCCACAAGGTGGTGGAGGCGGTGGCGGCGGGCGACCTGAACCAGCGCGTGGAGCTGCGGGTCGGCGGGCGGCCGATGCGCGGGGAGCTGCTGCGCATGGCCCGGTCGGCCAACTCGATGGTGGAGCTGCTGGACAAGTTCACCTGGGAGGTCACCCAGTTCGCCCGGGAGGTGGGCACCGAGGGGCGGCTGGGCGGCAAGGCGTCGGCGCGCGGCATGAAAGGCCGCTGGCGGGACGTCACCACGGCGGTGAACCTGATGGCCGACCGGCTGACCGCGCAGGTCCGCGACATCGCCGAGGTGACCACGGCGGTGGCCCGGGGCGATCTGACCCGCAAGGTCACCGTGGAGGCCACCGGTGAGCTGCAGGAGCTGAAGCTCACCGTGAACACCATGGTCGACCAGCTGTCGGCGTTCGCGTCCGAGGTGACCCGGGTCGCCCGGGAGGTGGGCACCGAGGGGCAGCTGGGCGGCCAGGCCAACGTGCGGGGCGTCAGCGGGGTCTGGAAGGACCTCACCGACAACGTCAACGCCATGGCCAACAACCTGACCTCGCAGGTGCGCAACATCGCCCAGGTCACCACGGCGGTGGCCGAGGGCGACCTGGGCAAGAAGATCACCGTCGACGCGCAGGGCGAGATCCTGCAGCTCAAGCTGACGGTCAACCAGATGGTGGACACCCTGTCGGCGTTCGCCGACGAGGTCACCCGGGTGGCCCGCGAGGTCGGCACCGAGGGACGCCTCGGCGGCCAGGCCCGCGTCCCCGGGGTGAGCGGCGTGTGGAAGGACCTGACGGCGAACGTCAACGGCATGGCGTCCAACCTGACGTACCAGGTCCGCAATATCGCCCAGGTGACGACGGCCGTCGCGCAGGGCGACCTGACCAAGAAGATCACGGTCGACGCCCAGGGCGAGATCCTGGAGGTCAAGGACACCGTCAACACGATGGTGGACACCCTGTCGGCGTTCGCCGACGAGGTCACCCGCGTCGCCCGGGAGGTCGGCACCGAGGGACGCCTCGGCGGCCAGGCCCGCGTCCCCGGGGTGAGCGGGGTCTGGAAGGACCTCACCGACAGCGTCAACTCGATGGCCGGCAATCTGACCACGCAGGTCCGCAACATCGCGCAGGTGACCACCGCCGTCGCGCAGGGCGACCTCACCCGCAAGATCACCGTGGACGCGCAGGGCGAGATCCTGCAGCTGAAGGAGACCATCAACACGATGGTCGACATCCTGTCGGCGTTCGCCGACGAGGTCACCCGCGTCGCCCGGGAGGTCGGCACGGAGGGACGCCTGGGCGGGCAGGCGATCGTGCCGGGCGCGGGCGGCATGTGGAAGGACCTGACCGACAACGTCAACGGGATGGCCTCCAACCTGACCACCCAGGTCCGCAACATCGCGCAGGTCGCCACGGCGGTGGCGCACGGCGACCTGACCCGCCGCATCGACGTCGACGCCCAGGGCGAGCTGCTGGAGCTGAAGACCACGCTGAACACGATGGTGGACACGCTGTCGTCGTTCGCCTCCGAGGTGACCCGGGTGGCCCGGGAGGTCGGCACCGAGGGCCGGCTGGGCGGGCAGGCCGAGGTGGAGGGCGTGTCGGGCACCTGGAAGCGGCTCACCGAGAGCGTCAACGAGCTGGCCAGCAACCTGACCACGCAGGTGCGGGCGATCGGCGAGGTGGCCCGGGCGGTGGCGCGCGGCGACCTGACCCGCTCCATCACCGTGGAGGCGCGCGGCGAGGTGGCCGAGCTGAAGGACAACGTCAACCTGATGGTCGCCACGCTGCGCGAGACCACCCGCGCCAACCAGGAGCAGGACTGGCTGAAGACCAACCTGGCGCGCATCGGCGGGCTCATGCAGGGCCACCGCGACCTCATGCAGGTCGCCGAGCTGATCATGCGGGAGCTGACCCCGACCGCCAGCGCCCAGTACGGCGCGTTCTACCTGGCCGAGGATCCCGAGGACCGGCCGGACGGCGCGGACGCCGACGGGGCCGAGCTGGTGCTGACCGCCGGGTACGGGATCCCCCGCGACCGGATCGGCGCGGTGCGGTTCGCCATCGGCGAGGGCCTGGTCGGGCAGGCCGCGCGGGAGCGCCGCCGGGTGCTGATCGCCGACGCGCCGCCCGGCTACCTCAAGATCGGCACGGGGCTGGGCGAGGCCGCCCCGGTCAACATCATCGTGCTGCCGATCGTGTTCGAGGACACCGTGCTCGGCGCGATCGAGCTGGCCTCGTTCAACCGGTTCACCGACGTGCACCTGGCGTTCTTCGACCAGCTGATCGAGACGATCGGGGTGACGCTGAACGCCATCCGCGCCAACGCGCGCACCGAGGCGCTGCTGGCCGAGTCCCAGCGGCTGGCGCAGGAGCTGCAGGAACGTTCCGACGAGCTGCAGCGCCAGCAGGGCGAGCTGCGCCACTCCAACAGCGAGCTGGAGGAGAAGGCGGCGCTGCTGGCCCAGCAGAACCGCGCGATCGAGATCCAGAACTACCAGATCGAGCAGGCCCGGCGGACCCTGGAGGAGCGCGCCGAGCAGCTGGCGATCTCCTCGCGGTACAAGTCGGAGTTCCTGGCGAACATGTCGCACGAGCTGCGCACCCCGCTCAACAGCCTGCTCGTGCTGGCCAAGCTGCTGACCGAGAACGCCGAGGGGAACCTGACCGAAAAGCAGGTCGAGTTCGCCCGCACCATCCACGACTCCGGCACCGACCTGCTGGAACTGATCAACGACATCCTGGACCTGGCCAAGGTGGAGGCCGGGAAGATGGGGGTGCACCTGCAGGAGATCAGCGTGTCCGCGCTGGTCGACTACGTCGAGGCGGCGTTCCGCCCGCTGTCGCAGGACAAGGGCCTGCGGTTCGACGTGGAGGTCGCCCCGGACGTCCCGGCGACGCTGTACACCGACGAGCAGCGGCTGCAGCAGGTGCTGCGCAACCTGCTGTCCAACGCGGTGAAGTTCACCGCCGAGGGCGAGGTGCGGCTGCGCGTGGAGCGGGCCGGCGACATGGACGTCACCGTCCCGGCGCTGTGGAACGTCCCCGACGTGCTGGCGTTCCGCGTGATCGACACCGGGATCGGGGTGAGCCAGGACAAGCTGCAGGCGATCTTCGAGGCGTTCCAGCAGGCCGACGGCACCACCAGCCGCCGCTACGGCGGCACCGGGCTGGGCCTGTCGATCAGCCGCAACATCGCCCGGCTGCTGGGCGGGGAGATCCACGTGGAGAGCGAGCTGGGCCGCGGCAGCGTGTTCACCCTGTACCTGCCCGCCCGGTTCCCCCCCACGGACGACCGGCGGCGGCACGGCGCCGAGGACGGCGGCGCGGCGGCCCGGTCCGGCCGCGCCGCCCAGGCGGCCGACGCGGCCGCGCCGCTGGAGGCCGTGCCGGCGGGCCGCGGCGACGACGCCCCTGTCCGCGGGCACGTCCGCGAGCACGTCCGCGAACATGTCAGCGAGCACGCCGGCGAGGAGGATCCGCTGGACGGGGTTTTGGCCGACCCGCCCGCCGATTTCCTGGACACCGCGCTGTCGGGGCGCAAGGTGCTGATCGTCGACGACGACGTGCGCAACGTGTTCGCGCTGACCAGCGTCCTGGAGGGCTACGGCATGGAGGTGCTGTACGCCGAGGACGGGCAGGCCGGCATCGACCTGCTGCACCGCAACCCGGACGTGGCGATGGTGCTGATGGACGTGATGATGCCCGGTCTGGACGGCTACGCCACCACCGCCGCGATCCGCCGGATGCCGCAGTTCGCCGAACTGCCGATCATCGTGATCACCGCGAAGGTGATGAAGGGCGACCGGGAGAAGAGCCTGGCCGCGGGCGCCTCGGACTACGTGCCCAAGCCGGTGGACGTCGACCGGCTGCTGGACGTGATGCGGCGCTGGCTGCGGGCGTCGGTGGTGCGCTGACCGGTGCGAGGACATGTCCGCTGAGGGGGGCGCCGGGCCCGTGGGATGATCGGGGCGGCGGGGCGGGGGCACCGCCGGCGGCCGGCTCCGTGACCGGGGTGCCGCGACCCGGCCGGGGGATCGGATCGGAGGAGAGGGGCCACGCGTGGACGACAAGGCGAAGATCCTGCTCGTGGACGACCGCGAGGAGAACCTGATCGCGCTGGAGGCCATCCTCAGCTCCCTCGACCAGGACCTGGTGCGGGCCCGCTCGGGCGAGGAGGCGCTCAAGGCCCTGCTGACCGACGAGTACGCGGTGATCCTGCTGGACGTGGTGATGCCGGGCATGGACGGCTTCGAGACCGCCCGCGACATCAAGCGCCGCAAGAAGACCCGCGACGTGCCGATCATCTTCCTCACCGCGGTGGACAGCGACCCCGACTACGCCTTCCGCGGCTACGCCGCCGGGGCGGTGGATTTCATCTCCAAGCCGTTCGACCCGTGGGTGCTGCGCGCCAAGGTGTCGGTGTTCGTGGAGCTGCACAACAAGAACAAGCAGCTGCGCGAGCAGACGGCGCTGCTGCGCGAGCAGGCCGCCAAGCTGCGCGAGCAGGCCGACCTGCTGCGGGCCCGCCCCGCGGGCGTCGCCGAACGGGTCGCGGCCGTCCAGGACCAGCTGGAGGTCGTGGGCAAGCGGCTGCCGCAGAACGCGCGGGCCGACTTCGCCGAGCTCGAACGGCGTTTCGCCGATCTCCGCTCCGTTCTCGACTCCCCCGGGGAGACCGAACCCTAGCTCTCTCCTGGCCGCCCCCGTGCGCGGGCTTCGCGGCGGCGCGTGTTCTGTGTCCTCCCCGCCACAGAGAGATGCCCTACGGGTCAGGCTTGGTGACGGCCGGCGCCGGGGACGGTACGGCTGCGGGAGGGATGCCCATGGACGCTCCCGCGCTCTTCGCCGCCGGCGCCGCCACCGGGCTGCTGGCGGGGCTCACCACCTGCGCGGCCGTGCAGCTCGGCCTGCTGGCGGGGGCGGTACGCGACGCCGGACGGCCGTCCGCGCCCGTGGCCGCGTTCCTGACCGCCCGGCTCGCCGCCCACACCGGCCTGGGGGCCGTCCTGGGCGTGGTCGGCGGCGCCGTCCAGCCCGGTCCCCGCATGCGCGGCGCGCTGCTGGCGCTGGCGGCGGTGGCGCTGCTGCTGTTCGCCCTGGACCTGCTCGGCGTCCGCCCGGTGCGGCGCCTTCTCCGCCGCGGCACATGCGACGCCCCTCCACCCGCCAAGGCAGGCGAACCGTCCTGCCACGCCGCACGCTCCCCTGACACCACCGCGCGGCCTGACGGGCGGGCGCCGTCGGCGCGTCGGCTGCGGGGCGGGGCGCGGCGGCGGCCGGTGGTGTTGGGGGCGGCCACCGTGCTGCTGCCCTGCGGCCTGACGCTGTCGGCGGAGCTGATGGCGGTCGCGTCCCGCTCCCCCGTCGGCGGCGCCGCCGTGATGGCCGGGTTCGTGGCCGGCGGCGCACCGGTGTTCGGCCTGGTGGGCGCCGCGCAGCGCGGCCTCCGCGGCCGCCTGACGCCGCTGGCGGTGGTGGCGCTGCCGGCCGTCGCGGGCTGGACGCTGCTGTCCGGGCTGCGCCTGGGCGGGTGGGTGCCCGCGGGCGGGGGCGGCGGCGCGGCCGCGGCCGCGGCGTCCGCGGTGCGCGTGGACGCCTCCGGCAGGCAGACCGTCACCATCTGGGCGCTCGACCGCGGCTACCGCCCCGCCGTGGTGACGGCCCGCGCCGGGGTGCCCACCGTGCTCGTCCTGCGCACCTCCGGCACGCGCGGTCACACCCGGGCGTTCACCATCCCCTCCCGCGACGTGGACATCGTGCTCCCGGTCAGCGGCGAGACGCGTGTCGACCTGGGGTCGCCCGGGGCCGGACGGCTCGACTTCGTCTGCGCGTCCGGCCACTTCCCGGGTTCGATCACCTTCCGCTGAGCCCGGCGCCGGGGCCCGGGGCTACTCGCCGGACGCGGCGGCGAGGCGGGCGCGGGCGGCGGCGATGCGGGCGAGGGTGCGCTCGCGGCCGAGGACCTCCAGGGACTCGAACAGCGGCAGGCCCACGGTGCGGCCGGTGACGGCGACGCGGACGGGCGCCTGCGCCTTGCCGAGCTTGAGGCCGTGCGCCGCGCCGACCTGCTCCAGGCGGGCCTTGAGCTCGTCGGTCTCCCAGGGCGCGTCGCGGTAGGCCTCCTCGGCGGCGGCGAGGATCTCGGCGGCCGGGCCTTTCATCGCCTTGTTCCAGGACGCCTCGTCGAACACCGGCTCGTCCAGGAACGCGAAGTCGACCATGGGCACGATCTCCGCCAGGACCGCCACCCGGGTCTGGGCCAGCGGCGCGAGCTTGGCGAACACCTCCGGGTCGGCCTCGAACGGGGCGTCCTCCAGGAAGGGGCGGCACTCGGCGGCGAACCGGTCGGCCGGCAGCGCGCGGATGTACTCGCCGTTGAACGCCCGCAGCTTCTTGACGTCGAAGAACGCCGGGGAGGTGTTGACGTCCTCGATCCGGAACTCCGCGACGATCTCCTCCCAGGGGACGATCTCGCGGTCGCCGGACGGCGCCCAGCCCAGCAGCATCAGGTAGTTGCGCATCGCTTCGGCCAGGTAGCCCTCGGCGCGGTAGTCCTCGAGGGCGACCTTGTCGCGCCGCTTGGACAGCTTCTGCCGCTTCTCGTTGACGATCACCGGGACGTGCGCCCACACCGGCGGCTCGGCGCCCAGCGCCTCCCACAGCAGCTGCTGCTTGGGGGCGTTGGGCAGGTGCTCCTCGCCGCGCACCACGTGCGTGATGCCCTGGCTGATGTCGTCGACGGCGTTGGCCAGCAGGAAGGTCACCGACCCGTCGGCGCGGGCGATGACGAAGTCCTCCAGTTTGGCGTTGTCGAACTCGGGCTTGCCGCGCAGCAGGTCGACGACGGCGGTCTGGCCCTCGTCGGGGGTGCGGAACCGCAGCGCCCGCCCCGGCCCCGGCTCCAGCCCGCGGTCGCGGCAGTGCCCGTCGTAGCCGCGGTGCTGGTCGCCGGTGCGGGCCACGACGTCCTCGCGGGTGCAGTCGCAGTAGTAGGCCCGGCCCTGCTCGCGCAGCCGGGCGGCGGCCTCGCGGTGCTTGTCGGCGTTGGCGGACTGGAAGTAGGGGCCCTCGTACTCCTCGCCGTCGATGCCCAGCCAGGCCAGGGCGCGGATGATGCCCTCGGTCCACTCGGGCTTGTTGCGGGAGGCATCGGTGTCCTCGATCCGCAGCACCAGCGTTCCGCCCGACTGTTTGGCCATCACCCAGTTGAACAGCGCGGAACGGGCCCCGCCCACGTGGAACATGCCGGTGGGCGACGGTGCGAAGCGAACACGGATCGAAGAGGCGGAAGACATGCCTCCAAGCCTAGTGGGGCCGCGGCGCGGCGCCGACCCGGCGGCGGGCGCGCCGCTACGGCCGCCAGTGCGGGTCGCGCCCGCTCAGGCCGAGCAGCCGGTCGAACAGCGGGGCCGTGTCGGGGACCGCGACCTGCGGGCCGAACGCCCCGTACCGGCGGCCGGCCTCGGCGGTGCGTTCGAGGTGCTCGTAGGCGGTGCGGACGACGTCGTCGTCGAATTCGGCCTGCTGCCCGGTGGCGACGGCCAGGTCCCAGCCGTGCAGCACGCACTCGACGAACACGATGCCGCCGACGACGGCCGCGGGCATGGGGCCCCGGCCGGTGACGTCGGTGGTGCCCTCCCAGGCGGCCGGGTCCGACCACGCCACGGCCGCCTTGCGGACGTTCTGGGCGTACCGCTCGGCCCAGTCGCCGTCGGCGGTGAAGTCGCGGGCGCCGGCGGGGTCGGCGGGGGGCGGCTGCTTGCGCGCGGCGCCCTCGATCCGTCCGCTCCAGAAGACCATGTGGTTGACCAGCGCCCGGACGTCCCAGTCCGGGCAGGGCGTCGGCGCGTCCAGCCGGTCTGCGGGCACGGCGAGCATGACGCGGGCGGCCGCCTCGGCGGCGGACGCGACCAGGATGTGCATCGTCATGGTGATCCTCCTTTTCGGATGGGCGCACCACGTTAGGCGGCGGCACCGACATTTCTCGGAGACGAGCGACGCGGTCGCGGTGCCCGCCCGCCGTCCGGGGCCGCGCTGTCGCCGGGGCGGAGCGCCTGGCACGATCAGGACATGAGCGATCCACTGGGCGACCTGGCGGCCTTCCGGGAGAGCGCCGCGCCGCGGCTGCGGGACTTCGCCCACACCACGGTCGCCGACTCCCCCGGGCTGCGGCGCGCGGGGGTGGTGGTGTGCGTGCTGGAGCACGACGGCGCCCTGTCGGTGGTGCTGATCAGGCGCGCCTACCGGGGGCGGAACGCGGGGCAGTGGGGTCTGCCGGGGGGAGGCGTGGACGCGGGCGAGACCCCGGTGGAGGCGGCGTTGCGGGAGCTGCGCGAGGAGGTCGGTCTGGAGGCCGGGCCCGGGGACGTCCTGGGCAGGCTGGACGACTTCCCGGCCGCGTCCGGGTTCGCCATCACGCCCGTCGTCGTGGCGCTGGACTCCCCGGGCCCGCTGCGTCCCGACCCGGCCGAGGTGCATTCGGTGCATCTGGTGACGCTGCGGAGGCTGGCCGCGGACGACACGCCCCGCTGGGTCCCCCAGTTGGACGGCGGGCACCTGCTCCAGATGCGCCTGGGCCCCGAGTGGATCGTGCACGCGCCGACCGGGGCGATGCTCTGGCAGTTCCGTGAGGTGGTGCTGCTGGGGCGCGAGGTGCGGGTCGCCGGCCTCATCCAGCCCGACTGGACCCGCATCTGACCCTCGCGGCCGCGGAGCCGCGCGGCCCGGGGCCGCCTCGATGGATCCGCCCAGCGGTCGCAGATCGCGCTCTCGAGGGCGTAGGCGACCATGTGCGCGCCGGTTCCGCTCGGCGGCCTTCCCGGCGGTGCGGGGGCGTCGGGCGAGGGCGGCGGTCGGGTTCGGCTCGTCCCGGCGCCTGAAACTCGCCGCCGCGTGATCGATCTTCGCGGGCGGGTTTCCGCACGCCGAGTCCGGCGGCCGCGATCACGTCATGTTCATCTCTTTTGTCCTCGGATGACCTTGTATTAGCCGGGGTCGGGTAGGCGACACGGAGGTCAGGGGCGCGGCGTTCCGGACGCAGGGCGCCCGCTGGGCCGGACGCAGCGACATATCCAGCCGTACCGGGCATCCGCCTCAGGGTGCGGAGCGAACATTCCCTCCGCTTGGTGTCAATGGCGGACTGTCACCGGATCACCGTCCGGCTCGTTACCAATCAGACAATCACTGTTTTATCGCCTTATTTAACACTAGGGGTGACTCCAGTCTCTGACGTCAGGAGAAACCCCATGCGTCGCAGAAGACCCGCTCTCACCGCCGCCGTCGCCCTGGCCGGGGCCGCCGCGTTCGTCACCGTCCCGGCCCCGCCCGCCCTCGCGGCGCCGCCGCTCCCGCCCGACAAGAGCACCTCGCTGTCGCACCTGGCGGAGCTGCGCGTCGCCGCCGAGGGGTCCTCCAGCGGCTACAGCCGCGACAAGTTCCCCCACTGGATCACCATCTCGGGCACCTGCAACACCCGCGAGGAGGTGCTCAAGCGGGACGGCATCAACGTCCAGGTCGGCTCGAACTGCTACCCCACCTCCGGCACCTGGGTCAGCCCCTACGACGGGGCCACGTGGACCAACCCGTCCGACATCGACATCGACCACATGGTGCCGCTGGCCGAGGCATGGCGGTCGGGGGCGAGCAACTGGACGACCAGCCTCCGCCAGCAGTTCGCCAACGACCTGACCAGCTCGCAGCTGTGGGCGGTCACCGACAACGTCAACCAGGCCAAGGGCGACAAGGACCCGGCCGAGTGGACGCCGCCGCTCACCTCGTTCCACTGCATGTACGCCCGCTCGTGGATCGACGTGAAGTACCGCTACGACCTCAGCGTCGACAGCGCCGAGAAGACCGCCCTGACGCGGCTGCTCGACACCTGCTGAGCCCTCCCAGGCGAGGCCCCGGCCGCAACCGTGTGCGCTCCCGGCCGGGGCCTCGTGCCGTTTCCGGGGCGGTGTCAGCGCGACAGGGCGCGCAGCCAGTCGCGGGCCCTGTCGATGTGCTCCTGGGAGAGCCCCCGTCTCGGGTCGACGGCGACGAGCAGGTGCTCCCCCACCCCGGGCTCCGCCGCGACGCAGTCGGCGGCATCGGGCTCGTCCTCGAACCACACGAAGGGACGGCCCTGCACCCACCGCGCCACGTGCCGGGCCTTCCACGAGCCGAGCGTGACGCCGTTGCCGGCGCCCGGGTACGGCGGTATCGGCACGAAGGGCAGGTCCGGAAGCCCCACCCGAGGGGAGATCCAGACGTTGGCCTCGTCGCACCAGTAGCTCGCCCACGCCAGTTCGGCGCGCGTGGCGCGGACGAGTTCCCGCAGCATGGGGCCGTGGCGTGAGTTGAGCCAGAGCCGGTAGGTAACGCCGTTGGGCGAGCAGCGGTGTCCGCGGTAGTCGCGGGAGGGCCGCTCCAGGGGGTTCAGCACACCGTCCACGTCGAGCAGCACCAGGGGCGTCGCCATGACCAGACGGTAGGGCATCGACGCCGCCGCGGTCGACGATCCCTACCGAAAACTGATCTTCTACACCTTCCCGACATTTCGGCTAGCCGTTTTGACATGTTTGGGTCACTTATCCGAAACTGCACCGGGTCTGTCGACGAGACGGACCCGTTGGGAAGGCGGTAACGACGCGTGAGCGACAACGACCGGCGGACGGCGACCCCGTCCGCCGCCACACCGCCGGACACCGCCGCGGCGCACCCCCGCCACGGCGCTCCGGTGGACGCCGGCGACCTGGGCTACCGCAAGTCGCTGCGGACACGGCATGTCAACATGATCGCGATCGGCGGTGCCATCGGCACCGGCCTGTTCCTCGGCGCCGGCGGACGACTGGCCGCCGCGGGCCCCTCCCTGGCCGTCGCCTACGCGGTCTGCGGCTTCTTCGCGTTCATGGTGGTGCGGGCGCTCGGCGAGCTGGTGCTGTACCGGCCGTCGTCGGGGTCGTTCGTGTCCTACTCGCGGGAGTTCATGGGCGAGAAGGGCGCCTACGTCGCCGGGTGGATGCACTTCCTCAACTGGTCCACCACCGGCGTCGTCGACATCACCGCCATCGCGCTGTACATCCACTACTGGGACGCCTTCACCGCGATCCCGCAGTGGACCCTCGCGCTGATCGCCCTGGCCGTCGTGCTCACCGTCAACCTGATCTCGGTGCGGATCTTCGGTGAGCTGGAGTTCTGGTTCTCCATCGTCAAGGTGGGCGCGCTGGTGGCGTTCATGCTCATCGGCATCGCCCTGCTGGCGACCGGGCACCACGTGGGCGGCCACGACTCGGGCCCGGGGCTGATCCTCCAGCACGGCGGCGTGTTCCCGCACGGCGTGCTGCCCATGCTGGTCGTCATCCAGGGCGTGGTGTTCGCCTACGCCTCCACCGAGCTGGTCGGCGTGGCCGCGGGCGAGACCGAGAACCCCGAACGGGTCATGCCCAAGGCCATCAACTCCATCATCTGGCGGATCCTGCTGTTCTACGTCGGCTCGGTGGTGCTGCTGGCCATGCTGCTGCCGTGGGACGCCTACTCGGCCGACGAGAGCCCGTTCGTCACCGTGCTGGCGAAGCTGGGCGTGCCCGCGGCGGGCGACGTGATGAACCTGATCGTGGTGACCGCGGCGCTGTCGAGCCTGAACTCCGGGCTGTACTCCACGGGGCGGATCCTGCGCTCGCTGGGCGCGGCCGGGTCGGCGCCGCGCTTCACCATGGCGATGAGCCGGTCCCAGGTCCCCTACGGCGGCATCCTGCTGACCGCGGCGATCTGCGTGCTCGGCGTGGCGCTCAACTACTGGGTGCCGGCGCGGGCCTTCGAGATCGTGCTGAACCTGGCGGCCATCGGCATCCTGGGCAGCTGGGCGATGATCATGCTGTCGCACCTGCTGTTCGTGCGGCGGGCCCGGCAGGGCCGGGTGCGGCGGCCCGGCTACCGGCTGCCCGGCTCGCCGGTCACCCAGCCGCTGACCCTGGCGTTCCTGGCGGCGGTGGTGGTGCTGATGTGGTTCGACCGGGACGGGGCCGGGCGCATGACCGTAATGGCCGTGCCGGCGATCGCCCTGGCGCTGCTCGTCGGCTGGTCCTTCGTCCGGCGCGGGCACCGCGGGCACCCCGGGACGGCGGGGGCGGTGCGCGACCCCGACGCGGCCGAGTGAGCGGCTGGGTGAGAGCATGTGCCGACTGTTCGGGATGACCACCGGCGGCCCCGCGTCCGGGCCACGTTCTGGCTGCTGGACGCCCCGCAGAGCCTCAAGGCGCAGAGCCGCCGGATGCCCGACGGCACCGGCCTCGGCTGGTTCTCCCTCGGCGACGAGCCGGTGCGCGACCGGGCGCCGATCGCCGCGTACCAGAACGCCGACTTCGCCTCGCACGCCCGCAACGTGGTGTCGCACACCTTCGTCTCGCACGTCCGGTACGCCTCCGGCACCCCCGTGTCGGTGCACAACGCCCACCCCTTCGACATGAACGACCGGCTGTTCGCCCACAACGGCGTGGTCAAGGGCATGGACGTGCTGGACACCTGGCTGACCGACGTGGACAAGGCCCTGCTGGAGGGGGACACCGACTCCGAGCGGGTGTTCGCCTACGTCACCGCAGAGATCCGCAGGCGCGGCGACACCACCGCCGGGCTGGTCGCGGCGATCCGCCGCATCGCCGCCGAGCTGCCGGTGTACTCCCTCAACCTGCTGCTGGCCGAGGCGTGCAGGCTGTGGGCGCTGCGCTATCCCGCGCAGAACGAGCTGTGGGTGCTCACGCCCCGGCTCGGCGGGTTCCGGCACCTGCGGTCCCCGCACGAACCCGGCAGCCTCAACGTGTCCGGCCCGAACGGCGACGGCCGGCACACCGCGCCCGCGTACGTGATCGCCAGCGAGCGGATGGACGACGACCCGGGCTGGCGGCTCCTGGAGCCCGGCGAGCTGCTGGTGGTGGACGGGCTGAAGGCCACGTCCGTGTTCCCCTTCGCCCCTCCGGCGCACCCGCTGACCGAGGCCGACCTGTCCGCCAGCGAGGCCGCCTCGCAGTCGCAGAGCGGGTAGGCCCGACCCGGCCGGCGGCCGCGGGGCCGCACTGTCGCCGGCACCGCCTACAGTGGCCCGGGTGAGCGACGAACTGACCCTGATGGCCGTGCACGCCCACCCGGACGACGAGGTGCTCGGCACCGGCGGCGTGCTGGCGCGCTACGCCGCCGAGGGCGTCCGCACCGTCCTGGTGACCTGCACCAACGGCGAGCAGGGCGACGACGGCGACGGCGCCAAACCGGGCGAGCCGGGCCACGACGCCGACCGGGTCGCCCGGCGGCGGCTCGCCGAGCTGGAGGAGTCGGCGGGCCTGCTCGGCATCCGCCACCTGGAGCTGCTGGGCTACCGCGACTCGGGCATGGCCGGATGGTCCGCCAACGGGCACCCCGAGGCGTTCGCCAACGTGCCGGTCGAGGCCGCGGCGCGGCGGCTGGCGGAGCTGATGGAGCGCTACCGCCCGCAGGTGGCGGTCACCTACGACGAGAACGGCGGCTACGGCCACCCCGACCACATCCAGGCGCACCGCATCACGATGGCCGCCGCCGAGCTGAGCGGCGTCCCCGCCAAGCTCTACCACACGGCGGTGCCCCGGTCCGGCGTCGCGCGGCTGGCGGAGCACCTGCGGGCGTCCGGCCTCGACATGCCCGACCTGGAGCTGCCCGACGACTTCGGCACCCCCGACGAGCTGATCACCAGCGTGGTGGACGTCTCGGCGTACACGGCCCGCAAGCGCAAGGCGCTGCAGGCCCACGCCAGCCAGGGCGAGAACATCTTCCTGCTGCGCCTGCCCGAGGAGGTCCAGCGGCTGGTCCTGGGCACCGAGGCGTTCGTCCGGCACTCCTGCCACGTGCAGGCCCCTGACCGCGAGGACGACCTGTTCGCGGGCCTGCGCCCCGCCTGACCCGCCCGCCGGCACGGGGCCCCCGCGCCCCCGGCCGCTCCCTCGCGGCGGCGCGCCTCAGCCGCCGCGGGCGGTCTGCCGTTTCCCGGAGCCGGAGCCGCGGGCCTGGGCGCGGAAGCGGTCGAGGATGTCCTGGCGCAGCAGGTAGCCGAAGCCCGCGCGTTCCAGGCGCAGCCCGAGCGCCGCCTCGTCCGTGCCGAGGGCGGCGGCGGTGCCGGCCAGGTTCCAGTCGTGCGCGGCGAGCCGGGTGAGCAGGTAGCCCCGCCTGATCTGGGTCTCCGACAGCCGGAAGGTCTTCAGGTACGCGACGCGGCCGTCCCCGTCGGTGATCACCTCGCCGATGTGGTTCTCCCGGCGCGGCACGAACGTCGGCAGGAAGCGCGCCAGCTCGAAGCCGTGCAGCGTCTGGACCCGCTGGTACTGCGAGATCTGGCCGAACAGCCCGGCGGCCATGACCTCGTCGTGGAAGTCGGCCCACTCACGGCGGCGCAGCTCCGCCTGGGCCCGCAGGTCCGCCGGCGTCCGCACCGCCGTGTCGTCGATGCGGACGGGGAACGGCGCGGCGGGCGCGCCGAGCACCGCGTAGTGGTAGATCAGCTCGCCGAACATGTCCTCGACGAGGGTGGCGTGCAGCTTCCGGTAGTCCTCGGGGTGCGGCACGACGAACGCGCTGGCCAGGGCGTCGGCGACGTAGACGAGCACGCCGCACTGCCCGTCGTGGATCTCGAAGACCCGCAGGGCGTCGTCCAGGCCCCGGACGAGGTGCCCGCTGTAGGCCTCCTCCACGCGCGGGGACAGGCCCCGGGAGACGGCCCGGCGGGAGTACTCCTCCCAGACGATCTCGGGGCCGCCGAAGTGGAGCGCCAGGTACCCCTCCACGGCCAGGTGCAGCGGCAGGAACCGCAGGCGGGCGCGGCCGACCCGCCGCGCCATGCGCCGCGTCCTCCTGATCGGCATGCGGGGCGGCGCGTGGCCCGCGGTGTCCCTGTCCAGCAGGCGGGTGCCGTAGGAGGCGGCGGATCCCTCGCCGTCCTGCCAGGTGGCGACGAACGCGTGCGGGATGTAGGAGGTGTAGGCGGTGCCGTCGCCCACGTCCACGACCGTGGGCTCGTCCCCGTACGCCTTGCGGTGCAGCCGCAGCCCCGGGACCGGTTCGTCGCGGACCAGCGGCACCAGCCGGAACGATCCCCAGGTCTGGGCGGGACGGGTGCGCAGCCCGTCGAGCCGGAACGCGGTCACGTCTTCTCCAGAAACCTCTCGACCTGCTCGTCCAGGTGGGCGCGCAGCTCGGCCAGGCCCAGCCGGCCCTCGGAGAAGCGCGCCAGCTCGACCAGCAGGGGCAGGTCCTCGGCGTCGCGGACGCCGACGGCCGGCACCGCCGGGGACAGCCGCCGCACGTCGAAGTCGTCGGCGTCGTAGACGGGGTTCAGGTGGGTGATCTCCACGCGGCCGCCCGGGTCCAGGCGGGTGCGCCACACCCGCAGCACCTCGGCGGCCAGGCCGGGGGGATCGTTGTCCCACCCGTCCGACACGATGATCAACCGGTCGGGCTGCTCCGCCTCCGAGGGCGGGGCGGGTTCGGCCAGGGCGTCGAGGGCGTCGAGGACGCGTTCGCCCAGGGGCGTGGGGCCGTGCGGGTCGAGCAGCAGGGGGTCGGTGCGGCCGGACGTCCACAGCGGCGTGTAGTCGGCGGCGAGCGCCTCGAGCAGGTAGTGGCAGGCGATCGCGACCGCGAGGGGGCGGCGGCGCTTCTCGCCCGACCCCACCGTGGAGTAGCTGTCGTCCAGGACCGCGGCGACCCGGCCCCACGTGCGCTCGCCCGCGGTCCGGCGCGCCGCCGCGCGCAGCGCGCCGGTCAGCTCGGCGCGGCGCCGGGCCCGTTCGTCCAGGGGGAGGGACAGCACGTAGGAGGCGAGGCGGGTGAGCGGCATCGTCCGCAGGTCCGCGCGGACGGCGTCCGCCTGGTGCACGCGCGCGCTCGTCTGCAGGCGGAGGCGTTCCAGCCGGGTGAGCCTGGGCGCGATCTTCTCCAGGAACACCTCGTGGGGGATGCCGTGCCTGGCGGCGAATCCCTGCGCGACCGTGTACGGCAGCTCGTAGACGGCGTCCCGCGCGTAGTGGGCGCGGCGCCACGTCTCGAACAGGGGCGTGCGGAACGCCTTGGGGCCGTGCGGGTCGAACAGGAAGTCGCCCAGCTCGCCGGGCAGCTCCAGGTGCGCGTGGCGGACGGCGTCCTTCACCGCGCCGCGGTACTTGACGGCGTCGAAGGCCAGGTCGGGGCGCGCGGCCAGCCAGTCGCGGATGATGGCGCGGGTGCGCCGGTTGTTGACGCCGGCGCGGCGCACCTGGCGGAACAGCCGGTAGACGCGCTGCGGCGGCAGCAGTTCCAGGCGCCGGGCGATCAGCCGTCCCTCGGTCCGGCGCCGCCGCGGCCCGGCCTCGGCGGCGTGCACCAGCAGGTTCCGGATGATCATCACGGCGTTGTGGTCGTTGATGTCCAGCGCCAGCGCCGCGGCGTACACCTCGCGGTAGTTGGCGAGCATGTAGGCGTGCAGGAAGTCCAGCGACAGCCGCTGCTCGCGGGCGTCGTGGTGGAACTCCCGCTGGCCGGTTGAGGTGATCGCGGCGTTGACGAACATCAGCGCGTCCTCGCAGGCGATCAGGTCGGCGTGGGTCTCCTCGGTCATGGTCCACGGCTCGGGGTCTGGCGGATGCCGGCCGGGGAATGAGGGAGCGATCAGGCGAGAACACCACGTGTAGAGCGTGATTCCGGAAGTCGCACCGGAGTCCCGCGGCCGGCATGCGGCACCGTAGCATCCCCGATTGCCCGGATGCGCCCGCTTTTTCGGCCGCCCGTCGGGGCGGGGAAAGGACACCTCGTGCAGCAGCCCGAGCAGATCGACGCCGCGCTGGTCGACTTCGCCGCGCTGGCCGGGTGGATGGACGCCGCCGGATTGCCGGGCGGCCCGTTCGAGGACGTGGCGCAGCTGACCGGCGGCACCCAGAACGTCCTGGTCCGGTTCCGCCGCGGCGGGCGCGGCTACGTGCTGCGGCGCGGGCCCCGGCACCTGCGGTCGCGCACCAACGAGGTGCTGATGCGGGAGGCCCGGGTGCTGTCGGCGCTGGACGGCACGGACGTGCCCGTCCCGCGCGTCATCGCCGCCTGCCCGGACGAGGCGGTGCTCGGCGGCTCGGTGTTCTACCTGATGACGCCGGTGGAGGGGTTCAACGCCTCGGTGGAGCTGCCCGCGCGGCACGCCGCCGACCCGGCGGTGCGCCGCGAGATGGGGCTCAACGCGGCCCGCGCGCTGGCGGCGCTGGGCGCCGTGGACCACGCCGCGGTGGGCCTGGCCGATTTCGGCAGGCCGGAGGGCTTCCTGGAGCGCCAGGTGGGGCGGTGGACGGCCGAGCTGGAGTCCTACGGCGCGCTGGACGGCTACCCCGGACCGGACATTCCCGGCCTGGAGCAGGTCGCGGGCTGGCTGGAGGCCAACCGTCCGGCGACGTGGCGGCCGGGCGTCATGCACGGCGACTACCACCTGGCCAACCTGATGTTCTCCCACACCGGGCCGCAGGTGGCCGCGATCGTCGACTGGGAGATGTGCACGATCGGCGACCCGCTGCTCGACCTGGGCTGGCTGCTGGCGACCTGGCCGCGGCACGGCGACGAGAGCGCGGCGCTGGCCGGGCCGCTGGGCGCGGCGGGCGGGCTGCCCGACACCGGCGAGCTCGTCGCCGCCTACGCCGACCGCGCCGACGCGGCCGCCGGCCGCGACCTGGCGTCGATCACCTGGTACGCGGTGCCGGCGTGCTTCAAGCTCGGCATCGTCCTGGAGGGCACCCGCGCCCGGGCCTGCGCCGGGAAGGCGCCGAAGGAGACCGGGGACCTGCTGCACTCCATCACCCTGAGCCTCTTCCGCCGCGCCCGGGCGTTCATCGCCGCCGCCTGAACCGCGGGCGGCCGCGGACCGGCCGGGGGGTGACCGAGGGGTTACCTTAATGTTTCCGAAAACGGACCGCTCCACAGGGTTACATGCACCTTCCGGAAACGGCGTTCGGATGTCAGCATGAAAGCGTCCGGCGGGACCGCATGGCCGACAGAACGCCCTTTCTCTGGACACCTGAGCCAGGCATCGCGCCGTCGCCACGGGCCCGCCGGACGCTCGCGCGCGGCGGCCGCGACGTCGGATTCCTGCCAGCGCGACCATGCGTCCGAAACACCATGGGCCCCATGAGCACCGGTGCACGACGTCCCTTCGGCTTCGGTGCGGCCGTCGCGACGGCACGGCCCGCCGGCTGCGGCCGCGCCCGCGGGCCGCTGACACCGCGGGCCGCTGCCCCGGGCGGCCGGCTGACACCGCGGGCGCGCCGGCGGCGGTGGCGCCGCTGACACCGGACGGCGCTGACATGGTCGGGGGTACGCGAACGCCCCGGCGGTCGTTGGACCGCCGGGGCGTTCTGCCGACTCCGCGAGAGGCGTCCGAAGGCCGGCGCCTTCACGGTTCCCCGAGGCGTGCCGGGTGGGCATGCCCCGAGGGGTCCCCTAGAGGGGCGCCCCCACTACAGAGGCCGGGGCGCACCCCTGGTGCCGGGGCCCTTGCCCCACTCCAGCACCTCGTACTTCACACCGCGCAGGTGGCCCTCGCCGGTGCCCGCGTTGTACTTGTTGGCGGGCTTCCCGCCGTCCAGCAGGTAGCGGAACGTGTAGGTGTCCAGGTCCAGCATCACGCCGTTGTGGGACGGCGCGCCCGGACCGCGGTCACCGATGAAGCCGACGCGGCTGCGGCCCTTGTAGGTGACGCGCACCTTGGTCATCAGCGGCCAGCTGGGGCTGGCGAACAGGCCCTTCTGCATGGGCCTGCCGCTGGCGGGGGCGCCGGTGTCACCGTTGATGCCCGAGCCGTCGTCCCAGAAGTAGGACGCGGTGGTGTACCCGGTCAGCAGGGACTTCTTCTTGGGCTTCTTGGCGGGCCGGGCCAGGGTTGCTTGGGCGGCCTGCTCCTGGGCGGCCTGGTTCTGCCCCAGGCTCAGAACGTTGTTCTCCTGGGCCGCCGCCAGCGGCTGCTGGGACGGCATGTTCTTCGGCGCGGCGGCGTCGTCACTCGCGGCGGCCACTCCGGCCACCAGCATGCCGGCCAGGCAGGAACCGGTCACGGCGGTCATGACGACATTGAGCGCACGCTGCTGCATAGGAATCCTTCGTTCGGCGGACAGGAAGCAGCCGTCTCCTGCGGGCACGCCGCGGTGGCGCGTTGTCGGCGCAGGGAACGACTCCGAGACACGGCTCGGATGGGCCGTCGGAAAAAGAGAGACCCGTGTGCGGCGGGCCGCCCGTTGGACAAGGGCCGGCCGCTGACGCGCACCTGAGAGCGGCCCCCGGTGGCCGCGAGCGTGCGCGTACGGAATGAAACGGGTGAGATGCCGGTCGGAGCTCCAGTGCCCCCGTTGGATGCGGCCGTTGCATGGCCGACCGCGAACCGGCTGAGGGGGTCCCGCCTGGCGGGCGGGAGGCGACGGCTATGCGATTGGCCCGGTCAATGGTTGCTTGACCCGGACAGGACTTGAGTATAGGACGATTTACGCACAGGATGCAAAAACGGACCCGATTTTACCCTTCTGGCGGTAGATCGTCGGTTTAACGATCTTTTCGACGAGGGAGACGGAAGTGCGCGATCCCCGGCCGCACAGGCGTTTCCGCCGCCTCCACCGGCCGCCGATCCCGGTGCGATCTCGAAAAGATCGATTCGGTGTCGGCATTGCCCGGGTCACCGCGCGCCGCGTCCGGTGAGGTTCATGTGGCGGCCGCGCACAAGCGTTGCCTGTGGGACCATGATCTCCATGACCGACTCCGCCGGCCTGCGGACGGCCGACGATGACGATCTCCTTCCTCCCCCGGACTGGGCGCCCGGCCGCCCCGTGGCGCCCGGCACCCGCGCCGCCTGGGGGTTCGCCGCGCTGGCCGCGGTGCTGGTCGCCGGGCGCCTGTGGGTGGCCCCGGCGGTGGACGGCCGCGCGCTGCACGCCTGGACGACGATCTTCGTGGCGATCTGCGTGCAGGCGCTGCCGTTCCTGGTGTTCGGGGTGATGCTGTCGGCGGCGATCACGGCGTTCGTCCCGGCGGCGTTCTGGCGGCGGGTGCTGCCGTCGCGGCCGGGCGCGGCCGTGCCGGTGGCGGGGGCCATGGGCGCGGTGCTGCCCGGCTGCGAGTGCGCGTCGGTGCCGGTCGCGGGCGGGCTGATGGCGCGCGGGGTGGCCCCGGCGGCGGCGCTGACGTTCCTGCTGGCCGCGCCCGCGATCAACCCGGTGGTGCTGGTGGCCACGGCCGTGGCGTTCCCGGGCAGCCCGCAGATGGTGGTGGGGCGGTTCGCCGCGTCGCTGCTGGTGGCGGTGCTGGCCGGATGGATCTGGCTGCTGGTCGGCCGGGGCGAGTGGCTGCGCGTCCCGCCGCGTCCCGAGGCCGCCGCCGGCGGCCGGTGGGAGGCGTTCCGCCAGGCGATGCGGCACGACATCATGCACGCGGGCGGCTTTCTGGTGGTGGGCGGCGCCGCCGCCGCGACGATCAACGTGGCGGTCCCGGCCGACTGGGTGGACGGCCTCGCCGGAACCGGCCCGCTGTCGGTGCTGGTGCTGGCGCTGCTGGCGGTGCTGATGTCGATCTGCTCGGAGGCCGACGCGTTCGTGGCGGCGAGCCTGTCGCAGTTCTCCCCCACGGCCCGGCTGGCGTTCCTGGTCGTCGGGCCGATGGTCGACCTGAAGCTGGTGGCGCTGCAGGCGGGGTTCTTCGGACGGCGGTTCGCGGTGCGGTTCGTCCCGCTGACGTTCGCGCTCGCCGTCGCCGTGAGCGTTCTGGTGGGAGGGGCGCTGCTGTGACGCGGGCCGCGCAGAACCTGCTGCTGATCACGCTGGGCGGGGCCGTGCTGTGGATCACGCTGGCCACCGACGACTACCTCAACTACGTCCGGCCGGGCTTCCGGTACGTGCTCGTCCCGGCGGCGCTGGTGCTGCTACTGCTGGGCGCAGCGGGGCTGCGCCGGGAGTGGTCGGACGACTCCGATCCGCACCACCGCGAGCACGAGGGGCATCACGGGCACGACCATGCACGCGGCCCCCGGGTGGCGTGGCTGCTGTGCCTGCCCGTGCTGGCGATCTTCGTGATCGCGCCGCCCGCGCTGGGGTCGTTCACCGCCGCGCGCGGCGCGGACCGCCCGGCCGCCCCGCCGCCGAGCCCGGCCGACGAGGGCTACGGGCCGCTGCCCCGCGACCGCGGGCCGATCTCCATGACGCTGAGCGAGTTCATCGGCCGGGCCTGGCAGGCGCAGACCGGCGACCGGGCCTCGTTCGAGGGCGTTCCGGTCCGCCTGACCGGGTTCGTCACGCCCCGCGGCGACGGCGGCTGGCAGGTCACCCGGCTGCGGATGGCGTGCTGCGCGGGCGACGCCGTGCCGTTCCCCGTGATCGTCAAGGGGCTGCCCCGGCCGCCCGCCGACGCGTGGGTGCAGGTGGAGGGCACCTGGCGGCCGCTGCCCGCGCAGGAGGCCGAGAGCGGCGTGCACGTGCTGCAGGGCACGTCCGTCAAGCGCATCAAGAAGCCCGCCAACCCCTACGAGTGACCCGCGCCCCCGCCGCGGCCGCCGCTACGGTGGCCGTCGGCGATGGAAGGAGGGGCGTGGGCGGCACGGCGCTGGTGTTGGGCAGCGGGGGCGTCACGGGCATCGCCTGGCTGTGGGGCGTCCTGGCCGGGCTGGCGGACGCCGGTGTGGACCTGACGACGGCCGATCTGGTGGTGGGCACCTCGGCCGGTTCGATCGTCGGCGCCCAGGTGGCGTGCGGTGCGCCGGTCGAGCAGCGGTACGCGGCGCAGCTGGCCGCCCCCGACGGCGAGCTTCCGGCGCGCGTGGGCCGGGCGGTGCTGGCGCGGTGGGCGTGGGCGGCGCTGCGCTCCCGCACGGCCGCCGAGGCGGGCAGGCGGGTCGGCCGGCTGGCGCTGACGGCGCGCACGGCCCCCGAGGCCGAGCGGCGGGCCGTGATCGCGGCGCGGCTGCCCGTCCGCGAGTGGCCGCGCGACCGCAGGCTGCTGATCACGGCGGTGGACGCGGCGACCGGCGCGTTCACCGTCTTCCACCGCCATCGGGGGGTGCCGCTGGTGGACGCGGTCGCGGCGAGCTGCGCGGTGCCGTGCGTGTGGCCCCCGGTGACCGTCGGGGGCGTCCGCTATATCGACGGCGGGGCGCGGTCGCCGGTCAACGCCGACCTGGCGGCCGGTCACCGCCGCGTCGTGGTGCTGGCCCCGTCCACGCGCGGGTTCGGGCCGGTCGTGGGCGCGGCACGGCAGGTGGCCGAGCTGCGGCGGCAGGGCGCCGGGGTCGCCGAGTGGGCGCCGGTCGCGGCGGCCCGCGCGGCGTTCGGCGGCAACTCGCTGGACCCGGCGCGGCG
>NZ_BAABDO010000078.1:0-33002 GCF_039539665.1 Actinomadura keratinilytica | reverse complement strand
CCGGCGGCGCCGCCGTCAGCGGGCGCGCGACGTGCGCGGCTGCTGGAACGCCCGGTGGTTGCGGTCGCGGCCGTGCGGGTCGACGCGGCGCGGCGCCGGCTCCCGCCCGACCGGCTGGCTGGGCCGCGGGCTGCTCGGCACGTGCGGCACGTCCATCTCCACCGGCTTGTCGGCCAGCTCGAACTCCTGGTCGTAGTGGAACAGCCGCAGCCCCTCGCCCTCCAGCAGCTCGTAGCAGGCCGACTCGCCGGTCACCGTGACCTTCAGCCGGTTGCCCCGGTAGCGCATGGAGAACGCCAGCCGGCTGATGCCGCCGGGCAGCCGCGGCGCGAACCGCAGCACCCCGTTCGCCGCGCGCATCCCGCCGAACCCGGCGACCAGCCCGCTCCACGCCCCCGCCATCGAGGCGATGTGCAGGCCGTCGCGGGTGTTGCGGTTGAGGTCGTGCAGGTCCATCAGCGCGGTCTCGCCGAGGTAGTCGTGCGCCAGGTCCAGCTGCCCCACCTCGGCGGCGATCACCGCCTGGGTCTGCGCGGACAGCGAGGAGTCCCGCACCGTCAGCGCCTCGTAGTAGGCGAAGTTGCGGACCTTCTGCTCGTAGGTGAACGCCTCCCCGCACATGTGCATGGCCAGCACCAGGTCGGCCTGCTTGACGACCTGCTTGCGGTACAGGTCGAAGTACGGGTAGTTCAGCAGCAGCGGGTAGTGCTCGGGCTTGGTGGACGCGAAGTCCCACCGCGCGTGGTTGGTGAACCCCTCGCTCTGCGGGTGCACGCCCAGCCGCTCGTCGTAGGGGATCATCATGGCCGCCGCCGCGTCCCGCCACGACGCGGCCTCCTCGGTGCTGACGCCGAGCCGCTCGGCCAGGTCCGGATGGCGCATCGCCATCGCCGCGGCCTCCCGCAGGTTCCGCTGCGCCATCAGGTTGGTGTAGACGTTGTTGTCGGCGATCGAGCTGTACTCGTCGGGCCCGGTGACGCCGTCGATGCGGAACACGCCCTCCACGTCGTGGTGGCCGAGGCCGCGCCACAGCCGCGCGGTCTCCACCAGCAGCTCCAGGCCGACCTCGCGCTCGAACTCCTCGTCGCCGGTGGCGTCCACGTACCGCACGACGGCGTCGGCGATGTCGGCGTTGATGTGGAACGCGGCGGTGCCCGCGGGCCAGTAGCCCGAGCACTCCTGCCCGCGGATCGTCCGCCACGGGAACGCCGCCCCCGCCAGGCCGAGCTGCCGGGCGCGCTCGCGGGCCAGGCCCAGCGTCATGTGCCGCCACCGCAGCGCGTCGGCGGCCGACGACGGGTGCGTGTAGGTCAGCACGGGCAGCACGAACGTCTCGGTGTCCCAGAACGTGTGCCCGTCGTACCCGGGCCCGGTCAACCCCTTGGCGGGGATCATCCGGCGCTCGGCGCGCGCACCGGCCTGCAGGATGTGGAACAGCCCGAACCGCACCGCCTGCTGCACCTCGGCGTCGCCGTCCACCTCCACGTCGGCGCCGCTCCAGAACTCGTCGAGGTAGGTGCGCTGCTCGTCCAGCAGGCCCTCCCAGCCGGTGTGCCGCGCCGCCGCCAGCGCCGCCACCACCTGGTCGTGCAGCGTCGGCCGGGACCGCCGGCTCGACCACCCGTACGCCAGGTACTTGACGATCCGCAGCCGCTGCCCCGGCTCCAGCCGCGTGGCCACGGTGAGCCGCGCGACGTCCGGGTAGCTCTCGATGTCGGTCGCCATGTGCCCGGGACCGTCGATCTGGTGGTCCATCGCGGCGGCCATGCGCAGCCCGCTGTGCCGGGTGCGGTGCACCAGCACCGCCTTGGTGTGGTTGGTGACGTGCTCCTCGCTGACCAGCGGCGACTCCAGCACCGCGGCGGTGCGCGGGTCGCGGCCGAGGTCGGGCAGCGACTCGTTGGCCACCAGCTCCGACTGCGCCACCACCCGCACCGAGTGGTCCAGCGGCTCGACGTCGTAGCAGATCGCGGCGATGGCGCGCTGGGTCAGCGACACCAGCCGCACCGAGGTGATCCGCACCGAGCGCCCGGCGGGGGAGGTCCACTCCACCTGCCGGGTCAGCGTGCCCGCCCGCATGTCCAGCATGCGCTCGTGCGAGTCGAGCCGCCCGTACCGCACGTCGAACGGCTCGTCGTCCACCAGCAGCCGGATCAGCTTGCCGTTGGTGACGTTGATCACGGTCTGCCCCGACTCGGGGTAGCCGTACCCGGCCTCGGCGTGCGGCAGCGGCCGCAGCTCGTAGAACGAGTTGAGGTAGCTGCCGGGCAGCCCGTGCGGGTCGCCCTCGTCCAGGTTGCCGCGCAACCCCATGTGCCCGTTCGACAGAGCGAAGACCGACTCGCTCTGCGCCAGGCGGTCCAGCCGCAGTTCCGGTTCCCGCACGCACCACGGCTCGACCGTGAACACCGGCAGGTCCACGGTGGTGGTGTGACGGCCCCCGCGCCCGTCGCTCACTTGTCCTCCAGAAGTTCCGATAGGTCCCCGACGACGATGTCGGCCCCGTGCCGCGCCAGCGCCTCCCGGTGGCCCCCGCCGACCCGGTCCACGCCCACGACGTAGGCGAAGTCCCCCGCGCGGCCCGCCTCCACACCTGCCAGCGCGTCCTCGAACACCGCCGCGCGCGCCGCCGGCACCCCGACCGCCTCGGCCCCCGCCAGGAACATGTCGGGCGCCGGCTTGCCGGGCAGGTCGCGCTCGCGGGCGACCACCCCGTCGACGCGCGCGTCGAACAGGCCGGCGATGCCCGCCGCGGCCAGCACCTGCACGGTGTTGGCGCTGGACGACACCACGGCGGTCCGCAGCCCGGCGTCCCGGCAGGCCCGCACGTACGCCACCGACCCGTCGTACACCTCGACGCCGTCGTCCTCCAGCAGCTTGAGCACCAGCTCGTTCTTGCGGTTGCCGAGGCCGTACACGGTCTCGGCGTCGGGCGGGTCGTCGGGTCTGCCCTCGGGCAGCGTGATGCCGCGCGAGGCCAGGAACGAGCGCGTCCCGTCCTCGCGGCGCTTGCCGTCGACGTACTTGCCGTAGTCGCCGACCGCGTCGAACGGCACGAACTGCGTACCGGTCGCCTCCGCCCGCGCCCTCAGGTACTCGTCGAACATCCGCTTCCACGCGGCGGCGTGCACCGCGGCCGTACGGGTAAGTACGCCGTCCAGGTCGAACAGGCAGGCACCGACCGATTGCGGCAGTCCCAGCATGGCTTCCCCCCTGCGGGTTCGGTGATCTCTACGATGCGTCCCGTTCCCTGATTGGAACAAGGACATGCGGCCGCCCGGTTGACCGAACAGCGGGCGACCCCACCCGCGTACCCACGGGTGTGGGGCCTGAACGAAGAGGAGACGAGTCAATGAGCAAGGCGCGCATAGGTGTCACCGGGTTGGCGGTGATGGGCCGGAACCTGGCCCGCAACCTCGCCCGGCACGGGCATCCCGTTGCCGTGCACAACCGCACCGCCGCCCGCACCAAGGCGCTGGTGGAAGAGTTCGGGGACGAAGGGACCTTCATCCCCGCCGAGACGCCCGAGCAGTTCGTGGCCTCGCTGGAGCGCCCCCGCCGACTGGTGATCATGGTGAAGGCGGGGGCGCCGACCGATGCGGTCATCGAGGAGTTCGCGCCGCTGCTGGAGCCGGGCGACATGATCGTCGACGGGGGCAACGCGCACTTCGCCGACACCCGGCGGCGCGAGGCGGCGCTGCGCGAACGCGGCCTGCACTTCGTCGGCACCGGCATCTCCGGCGGCGAGGAGGGCGCGCTGCACGGCCCGAGCATCATGCCGGGCGGGTCGGCCGAGTCCTACGAGGCGCTCGGCCCGCTGCTGGAGGACATCGCCGCCAAGGTGGACGGCACGCCGTGCTGCGTGCACGTCGGACCGGACGGCGCCGGGCACTTCGTGAAGATGGTGCACAACGGCATCGAGTACGCCGACATGCAGCTGATCGCCGAGTCCTACGACCTGCTGCGGCACGCCGCCGGGCTGTCCCCGGCCGAGATCGCCGAGGTGTTCCGCACCTGGAACACCGGGCGGCTGGAGTCCTACCTCATCGAGATCACCGCCGAGGTGCTGGCGCACACCGACGCCGCCACCGGCCGCCCGTTCGTCGACGTGGTGCTGGACCAGGCCGAGCAGAAGGGCACCGGCCGCTGGACCGTGCAGACCGCCCTCGACCTCGGCGTCCCGGTCTCGGGCATCGCCGAGGCCGTGTTCGCCCGCTCGGTCTCCGGCCACGCCGGCCTGCGCCGCGCGGCGCGCAACCTGCCCGGCCCCAAGAACGACGTGCGCTACCTGTCCGGGTTCGCCGACGACGTCGAGCAGGCCCTGTACGCCTCGAAGGTCGTCGCCTACGCGCAGGGCTTCCACCAGATCCAGGCGGGCAGCGAGGAATACGGCTGGAACATCGACCTGGGGCAGATGGCCACGATCTGGCGCGGCGGCTGCATCATCCGCGCCCGCTTCCTGGACCGGATCCGGGCCGCCTACGAGGCCGACCCGCGCACGCCGACGCTGCTGACCGACGACCACTTCGCCGAGGCGGTCGGCGCGGCCCAGGACGCCTGGCGCCGCGTCGTCACCACCGCCGCGCAGCTGGGCATCCCGGCGCCCGGCTTCTCCAGCGCGCTGGCCTACTACGACTCGCTGCGCGCCGAGCGCCTGCCCGCGGCCCTCACCCAGGGGCAGCGCGACTTCTTCGGCGCCCACACCTACCGGCGCGTCGACCGCGACGGCTCGTTCCACACCCTGTGGGGCGGCGACCGCTCCGAAGTCGAGGCCTGAGCCTCATGCGCCGTCCCCCCGGGCGCCTCGTGCGCCCGGGGGACGGCCTTTTCTCATGCCGTGGCCTGCTCCTGGACGACCGCCCACTGCCCGACCCGCCGGTACGCCGAGTCGTAGATCTCCGACCCGTCCCCGGGCTGGAGGGCGTAGTGCTTCAGGTTGCCGCCCCAGTAGCGCAGGATGCGCCCCAGCTCTTCGGCGGCGTCACCGTCGAACGCCGTCTCACCCATATCGACTTCGAGAACGAATTTCACCGGCCGGACCCCTCTTCTCGCGGCATGTTCCGTGCCCTTCAATCGTCTCATTGAAGTGCTAGTTGGGCTTTTCGGCGGCGATGGCCCTGTTCACCGGGGTGTGCACCCGTCGAAAACCTCAACTCGCGGTGTCGGAGCCGGCAGCTGATCTCCATGCCCTCGTCGTAGGGGAACGTGAGGCTGCGGTACCCGTTGGCGGGGTCGCGGACGTACTCCAGGTAGGGCGCCAGCTCCTCCATGTCGACGTCGTCGGCGACGACCAGGGTGCCGGGTGCCAGGCGCGGCTCCAGCAGCCGCAGCACCGGCAGGCACAGCTCCTTCCAGCCGTCGAGCAGGACGAACCCGGCGGGTTCGTCCAGGGCGGCCAGGGGCTCCAGGGCGTCCCCCTCCAGCAGGATGATCACGTCGTCCAGGCCGGTCGCGGCGAAGGTGCGGCGCGCCGCGGCGGCCTTCGCCGCGCTGAGCTCGGTGGTGACGACGCGTCCGGTGCCGTTGTCGCGCACCGCGGCGGCCAGGAACAGCGTGGAGATCCCGTACGACGTGCCGAACTCCACCACGAGGCCCGGGCGGGCGGCGCGCACCAGGCTGTAGAGCAGCCTGCCCCCGGGCTCGGAGATCGGCATGTAGATGCCCGAGGCCACGTCGGCGCACACCGCCCGGCCGGAACCGGCCCGGCGGCACCACGGCAACCGGCACGGCCGCAGCGAACCGGCCCGCCGGGCCGTCCTGGAGGCGGCCGACGACCTGCTCGTCGAGAAGGGGTTCGCGGGGGTCACGATCGAGGGCATCGCCGCGCGCGCCGGCGTCGCCCAGCAGACCGTCTACCGCTGGTGGAAGACCAAGACCGACATCCTGGTGGAGGCCTTCCTGGAGGACCTGGACGAGGGCCCGATGCCGCCCGACCGCGGCGACCTCGCCCGCGACCTGCGCGCCCACGTGCGCTGACTGGCCGACTTCCTCGGACGCACCGAAGCGGGCGCCGTGTTCCGCGCGCTGATCGCCCAGGCCCAGCACGACCCGGCGTTCGCCGCCGACTTCCGCGCCCGCTACCTCGGACGGCGGCGCGCCCTGGACCGCCCGCCGCTGGAACGCGCGGCCCGGCGCGGCGAGCTGCCCGCCGACCTGGACCTGGCCGCCGAGACCGAACGCCTCGTCGGCCCCGTCTACTACCGCGTCCTGGTCACCGGCGAACCGCTGGACGACGACTTCCTCGACGGGCTGGTGGACGCCTTCCTCGCCACCCTGCGCTGAGGTCAGCCGACGCTGACCACCTGCTGCAGCAGGCCCCACACGAAAAGCGCCACGTACGACTCGCCGTCGGACGTGGCGAACTCCACCCGCCAGCGGCTCGGCACCTCGCCCGGATGGTGCCGCATGGCGCCGAAGCACCGCTCCAGGTCACCGACGACACACCCCCACGGCCGGAGATCCTCGACACCCGTCAACTCCGGCGCCGCGGCCCCGTCGTCCCTGACCAGCCACTCGTGCAGCACCGCCCCGTCAGGGCCGGCGAGGATCTCGAACCGCAGATCCGGCCACAGCGCGAACGGCGGCCACCACGCCGCCTCGCACGAGCCATCGCCGTCTGTTCAACCATCGCCCGTCGACGTCGTCCCGGCCCCGCACGACGCCCCATGCTCGCTGCCAGGCGGGCGTCCTGCACAACCTGCGAGCAGCATCTCGCTGCGCCGCCTCCAAGAGGCTGCACGGCTGCGGCGACGAGGCGCATCCGTCCTGCCGATCACCTCCCGTTCCGCTCGCGCCTCGCGTCGGCTGGGGTGACGCGGGTTGGTTCGGTGGTGGCGTCAACGAGGCGATGCGTTGCGGTTGAACGGGGTGGGCTGTGTTGTTGCCGCGTGGTGGACGGGGCCGGCGGCCCGGTGGTGGCGGGGCTTGTGGGCGGTATTGGCGCGGGCACCCTTCGGGCACGGGCAGGATGGAAGGTGTGAACCTCATCGATCATCTTCCCTCGGGTGCCGACGTCGACGCCGACTCGCTGTTCGAGGCGTTCGAACGGTGGGTGTCCGGGCGCGGGATCACCTTGTATCCCGCGCAGGAGGAGGCGCTGATCGAGGTGGTGTCCGGCGCCAACGTGATCCTGGCGACGCCCACCGGGTCGGGTAAGAGCCTGGTGGCGGCGGGGGCGCTGTTCGCGGCCCTGGCGCGCGACGAGGTCGGGTTCTACACCGCGCCGATCAAGGCGCTGGTCTCGGAGAAGTTCTTCGACCTGTGCGAGATGTTCGGGCGGGAGAACGTCGGCATGATGACCGGCGACGCCAGCGTCAACGCCGACGCGCCGATCATCTGCTGCACCGCCGAGGTGCTGGCCAACATCGCGCTGCGGGACGGCGCCGACGCCGACATCGGCGTGGTGGTGATGGACGAGTTCCACTTCTACGCCGAGCCCGAGCGCGGGTGGGCCTGGCAGATCCCGCTGCTGGAGCTGCCGCAGGCGCAGTTCCTGCTGATGTCGGCGACGCTCGGCGACGTGTCGTTCTTCCAGAAGGACCTGACCCGGCGCACCGGGCGGGAGACCGCGCTGGTGACGTCGGCCGAGCGGCCCGTCCCGCTGATCTACGACTACCGCACCACCCCGCTGCACGAGACGATCGAGGAGCTGCTGGGCGAGCAGAAGGCCCCGATCTACCTGGTGCACTTCACCCAGGCCGCGGCGATCGAGCGGGCGCAGGCCCTGATGAGCGTCAACGTGTGCTCCAAGGCGGAGAAGCAGCAGATCGCCGAGATGATCGGCGACTTCCGGTTCACCACCAAGTTCGGGCGCAACCTGTCGCGGTTCGTGCGGCACGGCATCGGCGTGCACCACGCCGGGATGCTGCCCAAGTACCGAAGGCTGGTGGAGCGGCTGGCGCAGGCCGGGCTGCTGAAGGTGATCTGCGGCACCGACACCCTCGGCGTCGGCGTGAACGTGCCGATCCGCACGGTGGTGTTCACGGCGCTGAGCAAGTACGACGGGCACCGGGTGCGGCGGCTGCGGGCCCGCGAGTTCCACCAGATCGCCGGGCGGGCCGGGCGGGCCGGGTTCGACACCGTCGGATACGTGGTGGCGCAGGCCCCCGAGCACGTCGTCGAGAACGAGAAGGCGCTGGCCAAGGCGGGCGACGACCCCAAGAAGCGGCGCAAGGTGCAGCGCAAGAAGCCCCCGGAGGGGTTCGTCGGCTGGGACGAGGAGACCTTCCGCAAGCTGCAGACCGCCGAGCCGGAGAAGCTCAAGTCGCGGTTCCAGGTCAGCCACGCCATGCTGCTGTCGGTGATCGCCCGCCCGGGCAACGCGTTCCAGGCGATGAAGAAGCTGCTCACCGACAACCACGAGGACCGGGCCGCGCAGCGCCGGCACATCTCCCGGGCCATCGCGATCTACCGGTCGCTGCTGGCGGGCGGGATCGTGGAGGTGCTGGACGAGCCCGACGAGCAGGGCCGCTACGCGCGCATCACCGTCGATCTGCAGGAGGACTTCGCGCTCAACCAGGCGCTGTCGACGTTCGCGCTGGCCGCGTTCGAGATCCTGGACCCCTCCTCGCCCACGTACGCGCTGGACGTGCTGTCGGTGATCGAGGCGACGCTGGACGATCCGCGGCAGATCCTGGCCGCGCAGGAGAACAAGGCCCGCGGCGAGGCCGTCGCCGAGATGAAGGCCGAGGGCATCGAGTACGAGGAGCGGATGGAGCTGCTCCAGGACGTCACCTACCCCAAGCCGCTGGAGGAGGAGCTGGCGGCGGCGTACGAGACGTACCGGGCCGGGCACCCGTGGGTCGGCGACCATCCGCTCAGCCCCAAGTCGATCGTGCGCGACATGTACGAGCGGGCGATGACGTTCACCGAGTACATCGCCCACTACGAGCTGGCCCGGGCGGAGGGGCTGCTGCTGCGCTACCTGTCGGGCGCCTACAAGGCGCTGCAGCAGACCGTCCCCGAGTCGATCAAGACCGACGAGCTGATGGACCTGATCGCCTGGCTGGGCGAGCTGGTCCGCCAGGTCGACTCCAGCCTGCTGGACGAGTGGGAGCAGCTCGCCCATCCCGAGGACGGGCCGGTCCGCGAGCCGGTGGAGGAGAAGGTCACCAAGGTCACCGCCAACGCGCGGGCGTTCCGGGTGCTGGTGCGCAACGCGATGTTCCGCCGGGTGGAGCTGGCCGCGCTGGAGAAGTACGACGAGCTGGGCGGGCTGGACCCGGAGCTGGGCGCCGACGGGTGGGCCGCGGCGATGCAGGCGTACTGGGACGAGCACGACGACCTGCTCACCGGCCCGGACGCGCGCGGCCCCAAGCTGCTGATGATCGAGGAGGTGCCGGAGGAGGCCCTGTGGCGGGTCCGGCAGGTCTTCGACGACCCGGAGGGCCACCACGACTGGGGTATCGACGCCGAGGTGGATCTGACAGCCTCGGACGAGGCGGGCGAGGCGGTCGTCCGCGTCATCGGCGTCAACCGGCTTTAGATCTGGGAGGGGTTCTCCATGGTCCAGGTGGCCGTCGCGCAGTTCTCGGCCGGGCTCGACAAGGAGCGCAACCTGGCCGTCGTGCGCGAGCTGGTCGGGGAGGCGGCGGCCCGAGGCGCCCGGGTGGTGGTGCTGCCGGAGTACTCGATGTTCGCCGCGCCGCGCGTGGACGAGCGGTTCGTCGCGTCCGCCGAGGACCTGGACGGGCCGTTCGCCACCGGGCTGGCCGAGACCGCCCGGCGGCACGGCGTGCACGTCGTCGCCGGGATGAACGAGCGCACCGACGACCCCGGCCGCATCTCCAACACGCTGCTGGCCGCGGGCCCGGACGGCGAGATCGCCGCGACCTACCGGAAGATCCACCTGTACGACGCGTTCGGCATGCGCGAGTCGGACGTGATCCGCCCCGGCGAGCTCGCCGAGCCGGAGACGTTCACCGTCGACGGCCTGCGGTTCGGCATGCAGACCTGCTACGACGTGCGGTTCCCGGAGGTGGCGCGGCGGCTGGTGGACGCGGGCGTGGACGTGCTGGCGCTGCCCGCCGACTGGGTGCCCGGCCCGCTCAAGGAGGACCACTGGCGGACCCTGGTGCGGGCCCGCGCCATCGAGAACACCATCTACGTGGCCGCGGCCGACCAGAACGCCCCGACCGGCGCCGGCAACAGCATGATCGTCGATCCGATGGGCGTGGTCGTGGCGTCGCTGGGCGAGGGCACCGGCACGGCGGTCGCCCCGGTGTCGGCCGAGCGCATCGCCGCGGTCCGCCAGACGAACCCGGCGCTGGAGCTGCGCCGCTTCACCGTCGCGCCCCGCACCTGACGATCCGCCCGGCCGCACGGCCGGCCGCACGTCCGGCCGGGGGCGCCGCTAGAGGCGCCGTCCCACCCCGGTCACCAGTTCGCGCAGGCGCATCGGCCCGCCGGTCTCGGGCGACAGCGGGGGAGTGTCCATGCCCGCGCCGCTGCGCAGCCCGTCGAGGAACTGGCGCAGCGCGTCCAGCGCGCTGTAGCGGGGGGTCCAGCCGAGTTCGGCGCGGGCCCGGGCGGTGTCCATGACGGGCAGGTGCAGGGCCAGGTCGAGCAGCTGCGGGGAGGCCGGCACCAGGCCGAGCTCCCAGGCGATGCTCAGCGCGGCCTTGGCCCCGCGCGCGGGCAGGCGGATCTTGCGGGCGTGCAGCAGCTGCGCCAGCTCGTCCGGGCCGATCACCGGGTCGGCGGCCAGGTTGAACGGGCCGCGCACGTCCTCGGTCACCGCCAGCCGGTACGCCTCGGCGGCGTCGTCGGTGTGCAGCGCCTGGAACCGCAGCCCGGGCACGTCCGGCACCACCGGGATCAGGCCCGGCCGCACCAGCGGGTTCGGCAGGAGCGGCCCGGCGAACAGCCGCCGCTGGCCGGACGCCGACTCCCGTTTGAAGATGAACCCGGGGCGCAGCCGCACCACGCGGCGGTCGGGGTGCTCGGCCTGGAAGGCGTCCAGCAGCCGCTCCACGTACGCCTTCTCCCGGCCGTAGGCGGCGGTGGGCCAGCTGTGCGTGGGCCACGACTCGTCCACCGGGCGGTCGTCGCCGGGCCCGGGGGAGTAGGCGCCGACGGACGAGGCGTACACCAGGGCGGGCACGCCGGCGTCGGCCACCGCCTGGAACACCCGGGCGCTGCCCACCACGTTGGCCCGCCAGGTGATCGCCGGGGTGTGCGTGGGCTGGAACAGCCAGGCCAGGTGGACGACGGCGTCCGCGCCCCGGAACAGGCCCGCGAGGTCGGCGTCGGCGACGTCGGCCCGCGCCCATTCGGTCTTGTCGATCCTCAGCCGGGGGCGGCGGCGGGCGATGCCCAGGATCGAGGTGATCCGGACGTCCGCGGCCAGCGCCTGCGCGGTGCTGGTGCCCACGTTGCCGGTGGCCCCCACGACGACGACCCGCATGATCGCCTCCTTGTGCTGTCGGCGGTCGGGTTCTTCGCGCCGTACCCCGCCGCGCCCCGCCCATGCGTCCCGCCACCCTCGGCCCGGGGGCGGGACGCCGGTCCGGCTCAGGCGGCCTCGCTGGTGATCAGCCGCGTCACCTCGGTGCGCACGGCGTGCACGTCCACGCCGGAGGTCTTCAGGATCCACACGGCGGGGCTGTCCCGGTCGTGCAGCACGCCCAGGAGGACGTGGCCGGCCCCGATGTGGTTGCGCTTGAGGCTGATCGCGTGCCGCAGGCTCAGCTCCAGGGCCTTCCTGGCGCCCTTGTTGAACGGCACGTGCATCCGCTTGCCCCGGCGCCACCGGCCGGGCGGGGCGTCCAGGGCGCCCTCGCCGAACGCCTCCTCCGTCGCCCGCCGCACCGCGTCCAGGTCGATGCCGATGGTGCGCAGCGCCTCGGGGTCGAGGGGGTCCCCGCCGGCCGCGGTGCGGGCGAGCCGGGCCCGCAGCTCGCGGGCGTCCAGCCCCTGCGCGCGCAGCGCCCGGCCCGCCGGGCCGTCGTCCTGGACGAGGGCGAGCAGCAAGTGCTCCGGGCCGATGTGCTGGTGGCCCAGCTCCTGCACCGCCTCCTGCTGGGCGAGCGTCACCACCGCCCGGGCGTCCTTGGTGAACCGTTCGAACATCGCCTCATCGCTCCTTCGACAGGATCCGCCGGCCGCCGCCGTACTTCTTGTGGACCGCCTGGCGGCTCACCCCCAGGCACACCGCGATCTCCTGCCAGGACCAGCCGCGTTCCCGGGCGTTGGCCACCTGCAGCGCCTCCAGCCGTTCGGCCAGTTCGCGCAGCGCGCGCACGGCCCGCAGCCCGATGGCCGGGTCCTGGCTGCCCGCCTGCGTGGCGAGCTTCACTCCGTCATCCATGCTGTCAATCTAGGTTGACACGGCGCCCGTCGTCAACCCACGTTGACACAATTCGGACGGGCGTCAGGCCGGGGCGAGCAGGGGGGTCAGCAGATCGTCCAGGTTGATCAGCCCGGCGGGGCGGCCGTCGGCGGCCAGCACCAGGCCCAGCCGGCTGCGGTGGGCGCGCAGCGCCGCCACCGCCTCGGCGACCGGGGTGTCGATCGGCAGGGCGGGCACCGGGTGGGCCAGCTCGCCCGCCGTCGTCCGCACGCCCCGCGCCCGCGCCACGTACGCGTCCCGCACGTGCACCATGCGCGCGGCGCCGTCCCGGCCCGGGCCCTGGACCATCAGGCGGACCAGGCCGTGCCGCGCGGCGGTGTCGACGATCTCCCGCGGGGTGGCGGCGGCCGGCACCGCGACGACGTCGCCGAGCGGCGTCACCAGGCCCGCCAGCGGGGCGCGCGGCGCGTCCAGCGCGGCGGTCAGCAGCCGCAGGTCCGTCTCCCCGATCAGCCCCAGCCGCCGCGACTCCACCACCAGGCTGCGCAGCTGCTCGGGCGTGCGCGACACGCTGGCGGTGTCGCTCGGCGGGACGCCCACCAGGCGCAGCAGCAGGTTGGTGGCGGCGTTCAGCACCGCCAGCACCGGCCGGGTCGCCGCCGAGAACGCCCGGAACGGCGGCGCCAGCAGCATCGCCGACCGCTCCGGATGCGTGATCGCCCACGACTTGGGCGCCATCTCGCCCAGCACCATGTGCAGGAACGTCACCAGGCCGAGCGCCACCACGAACGCCACGGCGTGCGCGGCCGCGGACGGCAGCCCCGCCGCGCGCGCGAGCGGCGCCAGCGTGTGCGCGATCACCGGCTCGGACACCAGGCCCAGCCCCAGCGAGCACATGGTGACGCCCAGCTGCGCCCCCGCCAGCATCAGCGACAGCTCCCGGGCGCCCGCCATCGCCGCCGCGGCCGCCCGGCTGCCGCGCGCCGCCGCCCGCTCCAGCCGCGGCCGCCGCGCCGCCACCAGCGCGAACTCCGCGGCGACGAAGAAGCCGTTGCCCGCCAGCAGCGCCACCGTCACCGCAAGGCCCGTGGACAGGTTCATTCCGCGCCCCTCTCCTCGCCCTCCGGCACCGCGGCCGTCACCCGCAGCCGGATCGTCTCGGGGACGTGCCGGCGCACCGTCAGCACCTCCACCACCGCGCGGCGCGGCGGCTCGCCCAGGCGGGCCGGCGGCAGGTCCACGGTGACGGCGTCGCCCGGCTCGGCGACCCGGCCCAGGCGCCGCAGCAGCAGCCCGGCCACCGTCTCGTAGTCGCCCTCGGGCAGCGCGATGCCGGTCTCGTGCGCCACCTCGTCCACCCGCAGCCCCGCATCGGTGATCCACCACCGGCCGCGCCGCCGCGCCGGGACGCCGGCCGCCTCCAGCTCGTCGGCGATCTCCCCGACCAGCTCCTCGGCCACGTCCTCCCAGGTGATCAGGCCCGCGAACCCGCCGTACTCGTCGATCACCAGCGCCATGGCGGTGCCGCCGGCCTGCAGGCGCACCACCACCTCCGGCAGCGGCAGCGTGTCCGGCAGCAGCGGCGCCGGCCGCGCCACCCGCCGCACCGGGACGGGCGCGTCCGGCGGCAGCCGCACCAGCTCCTCCAGGCCGACCACGCCCAGCACGTCGTCGACGCTGTCGCCGACCACCGGGTAGCGGCTGTGCCCGGCCTCGGCGATCACCTCGGCCATCCGGGCCACCGGCGTCCCGCCCGGGACGGTCACCACGTCCACCCGCGGCACCATCGCCTCCCCGGCGGTGCGGTCGGGGAACGCCAGCGCCCGCTCCAGCAGCTCGGCGTGCCGCTCCTCCAGCTGCTCGCCGGACTCGCCGACGATGTGGCCGAGCTCCTCCAGCGTGGCGCCGTGCCGCAGCTCCTGCACCGGCTCGATGCCGGCCGCGCGCAGCAGCCGGTTGGCCGAGGCGTCGAACAGCCGGATCAGCGGGGCCGCCACCGCCAGGTAGACCAGGGTGGACGAGGCCAGCGCCCGGGCCATCGCATCCGCCCTGGACAGCGCGAGGTTCTTGGGGAACAGCTCGCCCAGCACCATCTGGATCACCGTGGCGAGCAGGAAGCCGAACGCCAGGGCGATCCCGCCGGTCGCGCCCGCCGGGACCCCGGCCGCCGCCAGCGCCGGGGCGATCAGCCCGGCCAGCGCGGGTTCGGCGATGAACCCCACCACCAGGGCGGTCACGGTGATGCCGAGCTGGGCGCCGGACAGCATGAACGACAGCCGCTCCATCACCCGCACGGCGCGGGCCGCGCGCCGGTCGCCCCGCGCCGCCAGCGCCTCCAGCGTGGGCCGGTCGGCGGTGACGAAGACGAACTCCTGGGCCACGAAGTACCCGGTCGCGGCGGTCAGCGCCACGACGGCCGGCAGCCCGAGCGCCAGGTCCACCGAACCTCCCTCCCGTCGAGGGCTCCCGGAGATCCTGCATATCCCCGGTCTCCCGGCCGCCACTCGGGCAGGCCGCGCCGCGCCGGTCCCGGCGGGGCCGACGGGGGGGTGACGAGGAGGTGACGAGGGGCCGCCGAGGGGTGCCGACGGGCGGGACCGCTTTGGCATGCTGGAGTGAGGCCCGTCACGCGGTGACGGGTCCGACAGGGCATCGGTTGCACGGTTTTCCCTATCCGCCGGGAGTGCCCATGACCGACGAGCAAAGTCCCCGTCCCGTCTTCGACCCGGCCATCCCCAGCGGCGACCGGGCGCTGCTGGCGGCGGCGCCGGAACGGCTGACCCCGGCGAGCCTGCCCGCCCCGCCCCCGCCGCGCGCGAGCGCCGCCGTGATCGCGGCCCGGTCGGTCTGGATCCCGCTGTTCGCGTTCTTCTACGGCGTGCTGCCCGGCGGCTGGCTGCGCCTGTTCTTCCTGGCCTCGCTGGACGAGGACGACCTGATGGGCGGGGTCCTGCGGTGGGGCCGCGCGGCGGTCGCGGCGATGATGCTCACCCCCGCCGTCCAGGTCGCGCTGATCCTGCTGGGCATGGGCGAGGCCGCGGTCGCGCTGGCGGCGGTCAGCTTCGCCGCCTGGGCGGTCGGCGCCGTGCGGCACCTGCGCGAGCCCGCCGCGTCCCGGGCGGCCCGCGCGCACCACGGCCGCTACCTGCTGCCCGTCGACTTCGACCGGCCCGCCGCCCGGCTGCTGGTGCGGGCCCAGCGGGCGATCGACGCGGTCCTGCGCTCCACGGCGCACCGCGCCGGGCTGCTCGACGACGTCAACAACGCGGTGGTGCTGCCGCGCCAGGAGTGGGCGGTCGCCTGCGCGCTGGCCGAGCACACCCGGCTGCGCCGCGAGCGCCGCGCCCAGCAGCCCGAGCGGCTGACCGAGCCGGTGCGCGAGCTGCTGGAGCCGCAGCGCCGCGCCCTGGAGCTGTCGGTGCGGGCGATCACCGAGCGGATCGAGGCGCTGGAGGAGTACGCCCGGCGGGCCCGGGAGACCGACGACGCCTTCCACGAGTGGCGGGTGCTGCGGCGGCTGCCCGAGCAGAACGCCCGCTACCGGGACCTGCTGGCCCGCACCGTCGGCCACGACCTGGCCCGCGAGGAGATCGAGCGGCTGGCCGACGACGCCCGCCGCGCCGAGCGGGCCCTGCGCGACAGCGTCGCCTCGGCCCTGCGCACGGGCCGCGCCGTCACCGCGTCCCCGGCCTGACCCCCGCGGCCTCGGTCATCGGACGCGGCGGGCCGACGGGGGCGGCGGCTCGGCGGGCCGCCCGACCCGCACGACGCTGAGCAGCCGCGCCGGGTCGTCCACGGCCAGCATGCGGGCGAGCGCGGCGCGCGTGGCGGGCGCGTCGATGATCTGGCTCAGCGGGTGGACGGTGTGGCCGAGGCGCGACAGCGCCAGCCACTGCCGCATCAGCACCCGCCCCATCGCGATCTCCCCCTCCGGCGGGCGGCCGGCCGGGCCGACGAGCACCAGCACGTCGCCGTCGTGGTCGAGCAGGCCCCGGGAGGCCGCCGCGAGCAGGCGCGGCACGCCCGCGCGGCGCAGCACGGGCTACGCCCGCGGCGACAGGGCGGCGCGCAGGCCGAGCGCCGCGGCGCGGCCGAGCCGCAGGGCCCGGTCGGTGAGGCCGTCGACGCCGTAGCGGGGGTCGCGGGGGCTCAGCCGCAGCCAGGCGCGCAGCTCGCGGGTCACGGCGGGGTCGCCGAACGTGTGCCGGTCGGCGTCGTACAGCAGCCCGGCCAGGCGGCGGCACGGCAGCCGCAGCGTGCGGGCCCCGGCCGCCCCGGCGAGCCCGGCGACGGCCCCGAACACCGCGTCGTCGAGCCGCCCGGGCCGGTAGGGGACGCGGCCGGTGCGGCGGGCGCGCACGTCGCCGGCGGTGAACGGGGTGGCGTACGGCTCGTCGGCGGCCACCAGGTCGCCGACCCGCCGCCGCTCCCGGTCGTAGCCGGGGCGGAACGCGACCGGCAGGCCCGCGTCGGCGCACACGATCAGGCACGTCTCGGTGAACGCGCCCAGCCCCAGCCGCAGGTCCCGCCCGGTCGGGTCGGCCGCCGGCAGCGCGCACGCCGGATCCCAGCCGATCTCGACCCGGTCGCCGCGGTAGCGCAGCGTCCACGGCTGGGTGTTGTGCGCGCTGGGCGCCCGCCAGAAGTCGGGCTCCAGCGCACGCAGGTCGCCCAGGTTCACCGGATCTCCATCTCATAGAACGTGTAGCCGTGCAGCGGCCTGCCGCCCATCGCGGCGTACTGCGCGGCCGGCCCCGGGTTGGTGCGTTCCACGAACGTGCTGCGCAGCGTCCGGTAGCCGCCGGCGCGCAGGTTGCGCAGCAGCTCCCGGGACAGCAGCCGCATGTACCCGCGCCCCTGCTCGTCCGGCACCGTGCCCTTGACGATCAGGACGGCGTCGCGGCGGTACCGGGAGCGGGCCAGCAGCAGCCGCACCTGGTTGCGCGGGCCGAGGTCGCCGTGCACGCCCGCCACGAACTCGGAGATGTCCGGCACGCACAGCACGAACGCGATGGGACGTCCCGCCTTGGTCAGGTAGAGCAGCAGCGACTCGTCGATCAGATGGGACAGGCCGTCGGTGGCCCGCTCCAGCTGCTCGGCCGAGATCTCGGTGTAGTAGCCCAGCCCGGCGAAGGAGGCGTTCAGCATCTCCCGCAGCATCGGCAGCTGCTCGCGGAACCGCCGCCGCGAACCGCGGTGCACCGCCAGGTCCTCGGCGGCGACGCGGGCGTCGTCGAAGCCGAACACCGCGTCGGGGTCGGCGGTCACCGGGCAGATCCACGTGTCGGACTCGAACCGCCGCGCGAACCCGTACGCCTCGTAGGCGCGCGGGTAGTACGCGGGGTTCCACGCGCTGTCGATGAACCCGCGTTCGGAGAACCCCGAGGTGATGACGCCGCCGGACTGGTTGGGCAGCAGCGACACCGGCCCGAACGCCGCGGCCCTCCCCGCCTGCGCCCCCGCCGCGCGGATCGCGTCGAACAGCGCGCGTGCGGCGCGCTCGTCGTCGGTGAACTCGGTGAGCCCGAACAGCTGCACCGGACGGCCGATCTTGGCGTCGAACGCGGCGTCGGTGTGCAGGGTGGTGCGCGCCACCACCCGGCCGGCCGCGTCGCGCAGCACGTACAGCCGCACGCCCGGGACCTCGCCGCGGTACCAGCCGCGGATCTGCTGCCGCAGCGGCGGCACGAACCGCGCGTCCCCGCCGTGGAGGCGCCGGGTGAGCCCGATGAACTCGCGCAGCCCGCGCCGCGTCCGCACCTCCTCGAAGGTGAAGGTCATCGGCGCTCACGGGCGACCGGCGGGCCCTGCTCCTCGTGGCTGAGCGGAGTGAACTCGGGGATGTGCGCCATGACGTTGCCTTCGGCGCGCCACACGCCGTTGCTGTAGCCCTCCGGCTCGGCGTTGTAGATGCGGATGTAGCCGCCGGTGGCGTTCCTGGTGCCGTCGGTCACCCAGCGCATCAGCCTGCGGTGGTGGCGGCTGCGCGCGAACAGCAGCAGCGCGTCGCGGTCCTCGAAGAACGCCAGCGTGCCCAGCGTGAACGGGAACTCCCAGTACACCTTGTGCCAGCAGTAGCCGCGCATCCGCTTCATGTCGCGGACCAGCCGGAACCACGTCAGGCTCAGGGTGAGGACCGACAGCGGGCCGCGGTAGCGGGTGGCGCCGACGAACATCGCGGTCGCCTGCGCCTGCCGGGGCGCCCGGCTGAAGTCGGCGGTGCGCATCAGCAGGCCCTCGCGTGCCGCCCGGCGTCCGCCGCCGGGGCGTCCTGCACCAGGTAGACGTTCTTGAGCCCGGCGGCGCCCGCGAACGGGCCCTCGCCCGGCCGGAACACCCGCACCCGCAGGTCGCCGGCCGCCGGGTCCTCCTTCAGCGACGCGGCGAAGTCGCGGGACACCGCGGCCAGGTGGCCGCGGACGCCGTCGCGGCAGATGCGCGCGAGCCGGGCGACCGCCGTCTCGTCCAGGTCCGCGCCCTCCCGCAGCTCGATGTTGACGACGGGACGCGACTCCAGGTCCGGCTGCTCCTCCAGCGACAGGCAGAACCGCGCGATGTCGGCGGCGTAGGGGTTGCCCTCGTACAGGCCGTACTCCACGTCCTGCGGGTAGAGGTTGGCGCCCATGTAGGAGATCGTGCTGTCGGCCCGGCCGAACAGGAACAGCAGCGGCAGCGCCATCTTCTCGCCGCCGGTGGCGCGCCGGCACTCGGCCCACCGCCGCGGGTCCCGCCGGATGATCTCCCGGACCCGGTGCAGCGGGTGCAGGCGCGCCTCGTCGCCCACGTTGTAGCGCAGCTTGGGCTGCAGGCAGGCCTTGCTGGTGAGCGTGCACAGCAGCTCGCCGCGGGCGTTGACCTCCAGGTACGTCTCCAGCGGGTTGTAGTGGAAGATCATCGGCAGCCGCTGCTCGTGCTCGCCCAGCAGCTCGCGGCGCAGCTCGGCGTCGACCGCCAGCCGCTTGCGCAGCCACACCGTGAACGCGCTCTCGGCGCCCATCCCGATCGTCAGGTCGCTGGCGCCGTAGCCGGAGCGGACCCCCTCCAGGCGCCGCTCCAGGTAGTCGCGCAGCGCCTCGGTCATCCCCTCGCCGCCGACCACGCCCCGGATCCGGTACTCCCGCCAGGGGAAGCCCAGCGCGTCCAGCCGGTCCACCAGGTGCTTGAGGAACGGCGGGTAGGCGGCGACGATGTAGTCGTAGCCGGGGCCGAAGTGCTCCAGCGTGTCGACGATCTTGTCCAGGTCGGGGCCGGTGTTCTTGACCATGGCGATGCGGGCCAGCGCCGCCCCGGTGGTGGTGCCGGTCGCCCACGCGCCCATCGAGTACGCGTTGATCACGAACAGCCGCCGGCCGGGGAAGACCAGCTCGATGTACCCGGCGGCGTTGCGGTAGATCCCTTTGAGCTCGCGCGGGCCGCGCACCCAGTTGTACGGCTTGCCGGTGGAGCCGGACGACTCGTCCACGATCACGCCGGGCCGGTGCAGCCGCCCCTCCTGGCACCGGCTGGCCTCGTCGTAGACGCCGGCGTAGTTCCGCTTGCTCGTCTCGGGGAAGTCGGCCAGGCGGCGGGGCCGGCGGGCGCCCGACCGCCGCAGGAAGTCGCGGTAGGCGGGCACGTCGACGGCGGCGAACGCGCACGCCATCCGCGCGTGGCGGGCGGCCAGCCGGTCCAGCGCCGGGTGGTAGTGGCGGGCGGTGAACCGCCACACCGCCGGGTGCGCCGCGGCGCCGCGGTACACGCCGGTCAGCAGCCAGGAGCACGCCTGCAACCGGGCCCGGCGCCAGCGCTCGCGCGGCGTGAGCGGTCCCAGCCGGGGCGACAGGCGCGCCCCCGCATCCTCCCTCGCCATGATCACCTTCCTGTCGGTGCGTCCGTCAACGTCTGGAAGGGAGTGTGCGCGCCGCGGGGGCGCGGGGACATCCGCCGCGCGACGGGGTTCCGCCCCCGTACAAGTACCTAGGTAGTGGGCGCCGGGGTGCTCACCGGCTCCTGCGCGGCGTCCTACGCGGCCCCGCGGCGGCGGTCGAGGGCGTGGCCGAGCGCCACCGTGGCGAGCGCGGCGGCGCCCAGCCCCGCGCCGATCCACACGGCGCCGGGGTATCCGGCGCCCGCGTCGATCGCCAGGCCGCCCAGCCAGGGGCCCGCGGTGATCCCGACGTTGAACGCCGAGAAATTGGTGGCGGCGGCCAGCGTCGGCGCCCGCCCGGCCAGGGCGAACACCCGGGTGTTCAGCGCCGGGTTGGCGGCGAAGCCGAACGCGCCCAGCAGGAACACCAGCGGAACCGCCGCAGCGGGCGCGTCCAGCGACACCGCCAGCGCCGCCGAGACGACGACGGTCCCCGCGATCCCCGTGTACAGCGTGCCGAAGGCCTTCCGGTCGGACGTGCGGCCGCCGACGGCGATGCCCAGCAGCGAGCCGGCCCCGTACAGCGCCAGCACGGCGGGCACCCGGCCTTCGGGCAGCCCGGTGGTGTCGGTGAGCATCGCCCCCAGGTAGCCGAACGTCACCAAGAGCGCTCCCGTGGACAGCGCGGTCGTGCCGTAGGCGAGCCAGAGCCGCGGGTTGGCCATGGCGCGCAGCTCCTCACCCGGCCGGGGCACGGCGTCCGGGCCGGGACGGCCGCCCGGCAGCGTCGCCAGCACCCCGGCCATGGCCAGCGCCGACAGCACGGCCACCGCCCAGAACGCCGCTCGCCAGCCGAGATGCTGGCCGATCAGCGTGCCGCCGGGCAGCCCGACGATGGTGGCGACGGTCAGCCCGCCCGCGACGACGCTCATCGCCCTGCCGCGCGCGTCCGCCGCCGCCAGCCCCACCGCCGCGACCGAGGCGACCGCCCAGAACCCGGCGTACACGAACGCGCCGAGCACGCGGGTCGCCAGCAGCACGCCGTAGCCGGGGGCGAGCGCCCCCGCCACGTGGGTGAGCGCGAAGACCGCCAGGAAGGCCGCCAGGGTGGCGCGGCGGGGCCAGCGCAGGGTCGCCACCGCCAGCAGCGGCGCGCCGACCAGCATCCCGGCGGCGAACGCCGAGATCAGCAGGCCCGCCCGCGGGACGGACACGCCGAGGTCGGCGGCCATGCCGGGCAGCAGCCCGGCGAGCATCAGCTCCGACGTGCCCTGGGCGAAGATCGCCAAGCCCAGGACGTAGACGGCCGGTGGCATACAGGTCCCTCCAGTTTTGGATCGAACGGTTCAATATGAGGGCGAAAGAAAGGGCGGCGCGTCGGCCGCCCGGCGCCCGCGGCGGTCAGGGCCGCCCGGGCCTCACAGCGCGTCCAGGGCGGTGCGGGCGACCGCCTCCAGGACGTCGCGCCCGGCGCCGCCCCGCGCGGCCACCCGCATCCCGCTGATGGCGGCGATGACGAAGTGGGCCAGGGCGGCGGGGTCCTTGCCGGGGTCGATCTCGCCGTCGCGGCGCCCCCGGTCGAGCGCCGCGCGCAGCGCCTCGAAGCGCCGGTCGTAGTTGCGGCGCAGCCACGCGGCGGTCTCCGGGTCGCGCGGGCCCAGCTCGACCAGCGTGTTGACCACCAGGCAGCCCGCCGGGTCGTCCGGGTCGGGCTCGACGGCCCGCCACATCAGCGTCCGCACCTTCTCCCGGACGGGCAGGTCGGACTCCAGCACCTCCATCATGTCGGCGTCCTTGGCCTCGGCGTAGCGGCGCAGGGCCCTGCCGAACAGGTCGCGCTTGCCGCCGAAGGCGTTGTAGACGCTGCTGCGGGCAAGGCCCGTGGCCGCGCACAGGTCCTCGGTGGAGGTCGCCTCGTACCCGGCGGCCCAGAAGGCGCGCATCGCCGCCTCCACCGCCCGGTCCTCGTCGAACTGTCTCGGACGCGCCATGCCGGCATGCTACCAGGTTTTAAATCGATCGGTACAAAAAGTGGCGGGCGGCCGCCGGGCTCAGCCGAACACCTTGCCCGGATTGAAGATCCCGGCCGGATCGAGGGCGTCCTTGACGGCGCGGTGCAGGGCCAGCACCGCCGGGCCCGCCTCGGCGGCCAGCCCGCGCATCTTCAGCAGCCCCACCCCGTGCTCCCCGGTCACGGTCCCGCCCAGCTCCAGCGCCGCGTCGATGATCCGGTCGAACGCCCGCTGCGCCCGCGCCCGCGCCGCCTCGTCGCCCGCCGGGACGATCATCAACGGGTGCAGGTTGCCGTCCCCGGCGTGCGCGACGTTGGCGATCCGGATCCCCTCCTCGGCGCCGATCCGCTCGATCCGGCCCAGCATCTCCGGCACCAGCATGCGCGGCACGCACACGTCCTCGGTCAGCACCGGCCCCAGCCGCTCCAGCGCCGGATAGGCCAGCCGCCGCGCCGCGAACAGCGCGTCGGCCTCCGCCTGGTCGGTGGACCGCGCGCTCCACGTCGCGCCCGCCTCCTCGAAGCACGCCAGGACCGCGTCGGCCTCCGCGTCCCCGGCCGCGCCCGGCGCGTCGCAGCGCGCCAGCAGCAGCACCTCGCCGCTGTCGGCCAGCCCCATGTGCTTCCAGTCGTCGACCGCGCGCAGGCAGTACCGGTCGACCAGCTCCAGCGCGCTCGGCACCACCCCGCGGGACGCCACGGCGGCGACGGCCCGGCCCGCGTCGGTCAGCGCCCCGAAGAACCCGACGACGGTGCGCTCGGCGGCCCGCGCGCCGCGCAGCCGCACCGTCACCTCGGTGATCACGCCGAGCGTGCCCTCCGACCCCACCAGCAGCCCGGCCAGGTCGTATCCGGCCACGCCCTTGGCGGTGCGGCGGCCCAGCCGCACCGTCTCGCCGCGGCCCACGACCGCCTCCAGGGCCAGCACGTAGTCGCGGGTGACGCCGTACTTCACGCAGCACACCCCGCCCGCGTTGGTGGCGACGTTCCCGCCGATCGTCGACCACGGGGAGCTGGCCGGATCCGGCGGATACCACAGCCCGTGCTCGGCGCACGCCGCGCGCAGGTCGTCGTTCACCACGCCGGGCTGCACCACCGCCAGCCGCTCGTCCGGGTCGATCCGCAGGATCCGGTCCATCGCCTCGAACGAGATCACCACGCTGCCCGCGACGGCGTTGGCGCCGCCCGACAGCCCGGTGCCCGCCCCGCGCGGCACCACCGGCGCGCCGTGCTCGGCGCAGCACGCCACCACGGCCGCCACCTCGGCGGTCTCCCGCGGCCGCACCACCGCGGCGGGCGTCTCGAAGGGCGCCCAGGCGGCCTGGTCGCGGGCGTAGGACGCCAGGATCTCGGGATCGGTGACGATGCGGTCGGCGGGGAGGACGCGTTCCAGCGCGGCAGCGATATCGCCCATACCCGCACACTATTCGGTCTCCCGAGTACGGCCCGGGCGTACCGGCCGACGCGGGTCGTTCCACCCGCAGACAGGCACGAAGCCTCGCTATCATGGGTGATCGGCCGTGCTCTGTGCGGTGACGCGGCCGGAGACGGGGCGCCGCGTCTCGGCCCCCGCCTTATCCCTGTTTCGACCGGCTCGGCGCCGGTCCTTTTCGTGTCCGCCCGCCCTCGGCGGGGCGGGCGGTTTCCGTGAGGAGGGTGACGTCCATGTATCCCAGGGACGGCCGAGGGAACGCGGTCGAGGGGAACCCGTCCTTTCCCCAGGTCGAGCGCGAGATTCTCGACCTCTGGGCCGAGGGCGACACCTTCCGCCGGTCGGTGGAGGCGCGCCCGGCCGGGCAGAGCGGCTCCAACGAGTACGTGTTCTACGACGGGCCGCCGTTCGCCAACGGCCTGCCCCACTACGGCCACCTGCTGACCGGCTACATCAAGGACGTCATCCCCCGCTACCGCACCATGCTCGGCCGCCGCGTGGAGCGCCGCTTCGGCTGGGACTGCCACGGCCTGCCCGCCGAGGTCGAGGCCGAGAAGCAGCTCGGCATCTCCACCAAGACCGAGATCCTCGACATGGGCGTCCAGCGGTTCAACGACGCCTGCCGCGAGTCGGTCCTGCGGTACGTGGGGGAGTGGCAGCGGTACGTGACCCGCCAGGCCCGCTGGGTCGACTTCGACAACGACTACAAGACGCTCGACCTGAACTTCATGGAGAGCGTCATGTGGGCCTTCAAGACCCTCTACGACAAGGGCCTGATCTACGAGGGCTTCCAGGTGCTGGCGTACTGCTGGCGCTGCGAGACGCCGCTGTCCAACGCCGAGACCGGCCTGGACGACTCCTACCGCGAACGCGTCGACCCGTCCGTGACGGTCGGCTTCGAGCTGGAGACCGGCGAGACCCTGCTCATCTGGACCACCACCCCCTGGACGCTGCCCAGCAACCTCGCCGTCGCCGTCGGCCCCGACATCGACTACGCGGTCGTCGCCCACGACGGCAAGGAGTACGTCATCGCCGAGGCCCGCCTCGGCGAGTACGGCAAGCAGCTGGCCGCCGAGGGCGCCGAGCCGAACGTCGTGCGGCGGCTGCGCGGCGCCGACCTCGTCGGCCGCTCCTACCGGCCCCCGTTCGACTTCCTCGCCGGCACCGAGAACGCCTTCCGGGTGCTCGCCGGCGACTTCGTCACCACCGACAGCGGTACCGGCATCGTGCACATGGCGCCCGCGTTCGGCGAGGACGACCAGCGCGCCTGCTCCGCCGCCGGCATCCCCACCGTGGTCACCGTCGACGACGCCGCCCGCTTCACCAGCCGGGTGCCCGACTACGCCGGGCAGCAGGTCTTCGACGCCAACAAGCAGATCGTGCGCGACCTGCGGGCCCGCGGTGTGCTGCTGCGGCACGACTCCTACACCCACTCCTACCCGCACTGCTGGCGCTGCGACACCCCGCTGATCTACAAGGCCATGTCCAGCTGGTTCGTGGCCGTCACCAAGTTCCGCGACCGGATGGTCGAGCTGAACGACGAGATCCACTGGGTGCCCGGGCACGTCAAGAAGGGCGCGTTCGGCAAGTGGCTGGAGGGCGCCCGGGACTGGTCGATCAGCCGCAACCGGTTCTGGGGCTCGCCCATCCCGGTCTGGAAGTCCGACGACCCGAACTACCCGCGCGTCGACGTGTACGGCTCGCTGGACGAGATCGAGCGCGACTTCGGCGTGCGCCCCACCGACCTGCACCGGCCCGGCGTCGACGAGCTCGTGCGGCCCAACCCCGACGACCCCACCGGCAAGTCGATGATGCGCCGCGTCCCGGCGGTGCTGGACTGCTGGTTCGAGTCGGGCTCCATGCCGTTCGCGCAGGTGCACTACCCCTTCGAGAACGGCGAGTGGTTCGACGACCACTACCCGGGCGACTTCATCGTCGAATACCAGGGCCAGACCCGCGCCTGGTTCTACTACCTGCACGTGCTGGCCACCGCCCTGTTCGACCGGCCCGCGTTCCGCACCTGCCTGGCGCACGGCATCCTCCTCGGCGAGGACGGCCGCAAGATGTCCAAGAAGCTGCGCAACTACCCGGACGTCTACGAGATGTTCGACCGGTACGGCGCGGACGCCATGCGCTGGTTCCTGCTCAGCTCGCCGGTGGTGTCGGGCGGGGACATGCCGGTGACCGAGGCGGGCATCCGCGACGCCGTCCGCCAGGTGATCAAGCCGATGTGGAACGCCTGGCACTTCTTCGCCCTGTACGCCAACGCCACCCCCTACGAGGCGAGGTTCCGCACCGACTCCGCGCACGTCCTCGACCGCTACATCCTCGTCAAGACCGGGCGGCTGGTCCGCGAGGTGCGCGCCGACCTGGACGGCTACGCGCTCGGCGCCGCCTGCCAGCGCGTCCGCCAGTTCCTCGACACGCTGACCAACTGGTACGTGCGCCGCTCCCGCGCCCGGTTCTGGGACGGCGACGCCGACGCCTTCGACACCCTCTACACGGTGCTGGAGACCCTGTTCCGGGTGGCGGCGCCGCTGCTGCCGCTCACCACCGAGAAGGCGTGGCGCGGCCTGACCGGCGGCGAGTCGGTGCACCTGACCGACTGGCCGGACGACGGCGCCTTCCCGACCGACGACGCCCTCGCCGACGGCATGGACCGCGCCCGCGAGGTCTGCTCGGCCGCGCTGTCGCTGCGCAAGGCCGCCGACGTGCGGGTCCGGCTGCCGCTGCGCAGCCTCACGGTCGCCGCCGCCGACGCCGACACGCTGCGCCCGTACCTGGACCTGGTCGCCGACGAGGTGAACGTCAAGAACATCGAGCTCAGCGACGACGCCGCCGGGCACGCCGAACGCGTGCTGACCGTGCTGCCCCGCGTGCTCGGCCCCCGCCTGGGCAAGGACACCCAGAAGGTCATCCGCGCCGTCAAGAGCGGCGACTGGCAGGAGCGCGACGGCCGGATCGTCGCCGGGGGCGTCGAGCTGCGGGAGGGCGAGTACGAGACGCGCCTGGTGCCGCGCGACTCCGGCCAGGCCGCGCTGATCAGCGACGGCGTGGTCGTCCTCGACACCGAGGTCACCCCCGAGCTGCGCGTCGAGGGCCTGGCCCGCGACCTGGTGCGCGTCATCCAGACCGCCCGGCGCGAGAGCGGCCTGCACATCTCCGACCGGATCACCGTCGCCGTCGGCGGCTCGCCCGACGTGGCCGCCGCCGTGCAGGAGCACGGCGAGTTCATCGCACGCGAGACCCTCGCCGAGAAGCTCGGCTTCGGCGACCTGCCGGACGGCGCCGTCCACACCGGCGAGGTCGGCGACGGCGACCCGGTCACCGTGGCCGTGCAGCGCGTGTGACGCGTGTTTCGCGCGGGGCGGTCGGCGCCGCCCCGCGCGGCGCCGTGCGCCCGGGCCTGGGCACTCTGGCGGCGCCGCCAAACTGCAACTCCCGCCCGGCCAGCCTTCTGTGACACATTAGTCACTGTGCGTAGCTATATAGTCTGGGGCGTCCGAAATCAGGGGGCTTCAGACAACGATGAGGAGAACCGCATGGTGACCCCGTTCACCACGGAGCGTCACGAGCGGCTGCGGCGGCAGGTCGGCGAGTTCGCGGAGGCCGAGGTGCGGCCCCGCATCCGGGAGATGGAGGAGTCCCGCACCGTCCAGCACCGGCTGGCCCGGCTGATCGCCCGGCAGGGCTGGATCGGTGCGACGATCACCCGCCGGTACGGCGGCATGGGGCAGGGGCACCTCGCCAAGACCATCATCATCGAGGAGCTGTCGCGGGTCAGCGCCGCCATGGGCGCCATGGTGCAGGCCTCCCAGCTGGGCGTGGCCAAGATCGTGCACTTCGGCAGCGAGGAGCAGAAGAAGACCTGGCTGCCCGCGATCGCGGCGGGCGAGTGCCTGCCCACCATCGCGGTGACCGAGCCCGACTCCGGCGGCCATGTGCTCGGCATGACCTCCAGCGCCGTCCGCGACGGCGACGACTACATCCTCAACGGCCGCAAGGTGTACGTCGGCAACAGCCACATCGGCGACCTGCACGGCGTGGTGGTGCGCACCGGCCCGGGCTCTGGCGGGCTGTCGGCGTTCCTGGTGGAGGCCGACCGGCCCGGGCTGACCGTCGTCCCGCACCGCCCGACCATGGGCCTGCACGGCTTCGGCTTCGGCGAGCTGCGCTTCGACGGCTGCCGCGTCCCGGCCGCCAACCGGCTCGGCGCCGAGGGCGACGGCCTGCACGTGGCGTACTCCTCCAGCGTCCTGTACGGGCGGCCCAACCTGACCGCGGTGTCCCTCGGCATCCACCGCGCCGTCGTCGAGGACACCGGCGCGTTCACCGCCCGGCGGCACCGCTACGGCAGGCCGCTGGCCGAACTGCCGTCGGTCAAGCTCAAGCTGGGGCGGATGCAGTCGCGGCTGATGACCGCCCGGATCGCCGCCTACCACGCCGTCCACCTGCTGGACCGGGGCGAGCCGTGCGACGCCGAGCTGATGAACGCCAAGCTCGTCAACGTCGAGCACGCCATCGACAGCGCCCGCGACGCGATGGAGGTGCACGCCGCGTGCGGCCTGTTCACCGACCGGCCCGTCGAGCGGTACCTGCGCGACGCCTTCCACATGTTCGCGCCCGCCGGGACGTCCGAGGTGCAGCTGCTGCGGCTCGGCGAGGTGGCGCTCGGCACCTCCAAGGGGCAGTGGTCGCGCCGGTTCGCCGCCCCGCTGGACGCCGACGCCTTCGCGTGAGCGCGCACAGGGCGCGCGGGAGTGCCCGCAGGCCCGCGTGAGCGCTCGCAGGCCGCGGGTGACCGTCCGCACGGCGCGGGCGGCACCGCGGCCGGGGGCGGCCGGGCCGGATCAGCCGGTGGCCAGGTCCTCGCGGCGGTGGATCAGCTCCACCATCTCCGCCGCCCGCGCCTTGATCAGCTCCAGGCCGGGGCGGCCCCACGGCCGCGGCTCCCGGTCCACCACGCAGATCGTGCCGAGCGCGACCCCGGACCGGTCGATCAGCGGCGCGCCCATGTACGAGCGGATGCCGATCGTGTCGACCACCGGGTTCCCGGCGAACCGCGGATAGTCGCACACGTCGTCCAGCACCAGCGGCAGCCGCCGGACGACCACGTGCGGGCACCAGCCGTGGTCGCGGGCCATCTCCCGGCCCACCTCGATCGGCTCGCCGCCCCCCGACACCGCCTCGACCCCGGGCGCCACGTACAGCCCGGCGAAGAACTGGCGCTGCTCGTCGATGAAGTTGACCATCGCGAACGGGGCGCCGGTGACCTGGGCCAGGTCGCGGGCGAACGCGTCGAACTCGGGGTCGGCCACGTCGCCGAGCCGCAGCTCGCGCAGCCGCAGCACGCGCCGCGGCGCCTCCTCGTCGACGGGGGTCAGCAGTCGCTCGTAGAACATGGCAGGGGGCTCCTCGGACATCGGGGGACCGGACTAGACGGGACGGGACGACAGCGCGCGGGCGAGCAGATGGCGCACCAGCGCCACCAGCACCGATGTGGCCGAACGCGCGGCCCGGGCATCGCACGGCACCACCGGCACGTCCGGGCCGAGGCGCAGCGCCGCCCGCACCTCCGCGGGCTCGTAGCGGAACGCCCCGTCGAACTCGTTGATCGCGACCAGGAACGGGATGCCGCGGCGCTCGAAGAAGTCCACCGCCTCGAACGAGCTGGTCAGCCGGCGGGTGTCCACCAGCACCACCGCGCCCAGCGCGCCGTTGGACAGCTCGTTCCACAGGAACCAGAACCGCTCCTGCCCCGGCGTGCCGAACAGGTACAGCACGTGCCGCGCGTCCACGGTGATGCGGCCGAAGTCGAACGCCACCGTGGTGGTGGACTTGGCGGCCACGCCCGCCAGGCTGTCGGTGCCGACGCTGGCCGCGGTGATCAGCTCCTCGGTGCTCAGCGGGGCGATCTCGCTGACCGCGCCGATGAAGGTGGTCTTGCCCACACCGAACCCGCCGGCGACCAGCACCTTGGCCGCCGAGGGGAACTCGTCGTCACAGGCGTTGCCGCAGGCCATCGAGAAGCGCCTCCAAGACGATGGGGTCGGACGGGTCGGTCGCCGCGCCCGGATGCCGGGTCTGCACGGCGCCGTGGTCGATCAGGTCGGCCACCAGCACCTTCGCCACCGCCACCGGCAGCCGCAGATGCGCGGCGAGCTCGGCCACCGGGACCGGCGCGCGGCGGCACAGCTCCAGAATCCGGGCGTGTTCGGGGCCGTGCCGCGGCGCCGCCTCCCGTCCGGTCGCCTTCACCAGCGACAGCAGGTTCAGCGGGTGGGCGGGACGGGTGCGCCCGCCGCTCACCTGGTACGGGCGCACCAGCCGCCCGGCGTCGCCGTCCAGCCACGGCTCCTGCCCCGAGACGGCCACGGCTCACCGGACCGGGGGACGTACCGCACCGGCGGCGGTCTCCCGCGCCGGGGTGCCCAGGAACGGGCGGACGCTCTTGATCAGCTGGGCCATCTCGTAGCCGAGCACGCCCGCGTCGGCCTCCCGCCCGGCCAGCACCGCCAGCACCGAGCCGAACCCGGCCGAGGAGACGAATAGCAGCGCCTCCTCCAGCTCGGCCACCACCTGCCGCACCAGGTCGCCGCCGCCGAACTCGGCACCGGCGCTGCGGGCCAGCGAGATCAGCCCGGAGGCGATGGCCGCCATCCGCTCGGCGCCGTCCTGGTTCAGCCCGTGCACGGCCTTGGTCAGCCCGTCGGACGACAGCAGCACGGCGCCGCGGGTGTGGCGCACCCGCTGGACCAGGTCGCTCAGCAGCCAGGCCAGATCCGATTCCTGGCTCGGGGGCACAGCGCTCACCATGATGGAAGGACACTCCTTTGCCGCGTGGGACGTCGCTTCGGCGGGACGGCCGGCCGGTCAGCCGGACGTGCCGGGAGGGCCCGCCGAGCCGCCGGGGTCGTGGCCGCCGTCCTCCCGTTCGGCGCGCCTGACACCGCCGCGGAACGCCGCCATCAGACCGGGGGAGTGCAGCGGCCCCTCCTCCTCGCGCCTGGGCGCGGGCGGCTCCCGCAGCTGCGGCGCCAGATGCGTCTGCGCCTCGCGCTCGGGCAGCGGCGGCCGCTCGCCCTGATCGGCGGGCGGGGCGGAAGGGGCGGAGTCGGCGGCGGAGGGCGGGGGCGGAGCGTCCGGCGGCGCCCCGCCCGCACCGCCGGACGCCGTCTCCGCACCCGGACCGCCCCCGTGCGCGACGGGGGCGGCCGGGACCTCGCGCGCCGCCGAGGCGTACCGCGGCTCCACCGGCCGCGCGGCGGGCGCCGGGGCCGGCGAGCCGCCCTGCGCGCCTGCCGCCTGGGCCGGTGCCTGAGCCGGTGACTGGGCAGGTGCCTGGACCGGTGCCGCGGCCTGGGTCTCGCGCGGCGCCAGGGTGACCAGCTCGTTCGGCAGGACGGCCACGGCCTGCGTGCCGCCGAAGACGTTGCTGCGCAGCCGCACCCGCACCCCGTGCCGGCGGGCCAACGAGGCGACCACGAACAGGCCGATGCGGCCGTCCCGCAGCAGCTCGTCCACGCTGACCCGGTCGGGGTCGGCCAGCAGCTCGTTCATCCGGCGCTGCTCGGCGGCCGCCATGCCGAGCCCGCGGTCCTCCACCTCGACCGCCAGCCCGGCGGTGACCCGCTCGGTGCGCAGCAGCACATGGGTGTGCGGCGGGGAGAACCGGGTGGCGTTCTCGATCAGCTCGGCCACCAGGTGGATCACGTCGGCGACCGCGTCGCCGCGCAGCGCCCCCAGCACCGGCGGCACGACCTTGACCCGCGGGTACTGCTCCACCTCGGCGACCGACGAGCGCAGCACCTCGTACATGTCCACCGGACGGGTCCACTGCCGCCGGGACGACGCGCCGCCGAGCACCGCCAGGCTCTCGGACTGGCGGCGCATCCGGGTGGCCAGGTGGTCGACGGTGAACAGGCCCTTGAGCAGCTCGGGGTCCTCCACCCGGGCCTCCAGCTCGTCCAGCAGCCCGATCTCGCGGTGCACCAGCGACTGCATCCGCCGCGCCACGTTGACGAACACCTCCACCTGCCGGTCGGCGCCGGTGCCGGACCGCAGGCTCGCCGCCCGCATGACCGCCTCGCGCGCCGCGTGCCGCTCCCGGTGCAGGTCCAGCGCGAGCAGCGTGAACGGGTCGCCGTCGGCGGCCTCGGCGGGCGGCGGGGCCACCCGGCGCGGCGTGGGGCGTTCGCCGTTCTCCAGCCGGGCCATCAGCGCCCGCAGGTCGGCGCGGCCGTGGGCGCTGAGCGCACGCAGCGCGTCCACCCGCTGCCGGACGCGGCGCGCGGTGTCGCGGGCCCCGTACACGGTGGCGGCGAGCAGCACGACGGTGCCCGTGCCCGCGATGGCCAGCACCACCCGGGTGCCGGCGGCCGACGGGTCGGCCACCACCAGCAGCACCGCGGTCACCCACGCCAGCACCGCCATCGCGGCGGTGGGCAGCACCAGCAGCCACGGCTGCACCGCGGTCGCGGTGCCCGTCGCGGTATCCGCCGGGATACCTCCGGGGTGCTGACGCGGCGGGCCGGGCATGGGCATCCTCCACATGCGGGGGCTGATGGGCGACATACAGTAGCGAATTCGCCGCGGCCGAGAAGGGGGATGGTGCGATTTCGGCCTGGAAAAACCGGCCCGCAAATAATGATCAAGAAAAATGGCGGCGAAATGGTCGGTGAAACTTTCGCGGATAGTGCCGCTTATATCCGGATAATGTGGCGATTGTCGTCAATCCGGGGGGAGTCAGGCGATCGTGACCAGGTAGAACGGCAGTCGGCCGCAGCGGGCCGGGCGCCCGCCGTCCCCGTACCCGTCCCCGTCCCCGTACCCGTCCCCGCCGCCGGTCTCGTCCCCATCCACGTCCCCGGCCCCGGCCTCCCGGACGGCCTCCGCCGCCGGGCCGCGCAGCAGGGCGCCGGTCGCATGGCGGGCCGACGTGGACACGATGATCCGCCCCTGCGCGTTGACCAGCACGGCACCGGACGGCATCAGCGGCAGCACCGAGCCCTCCAGGCGGCGCACGAACAGGTCCGCGCCGGTGACGCCCAGGAACCGCGCCCCGTCCAGCACAGGCACCGACATCGTCAGGATGTACTGGTCGGTGCCGTAGTAGTCGACGTACGGGCCGTGCACGTGGGCGCGGCCGCTGTCGCGCGGCACCGTGAACCAGCCGTGCCGCGTGTAGTCGTAGAACCCGGGGCCGGCCGGGTCGAGGTCGACGACCAGGCGTTCGGGCGCGGCGGAGCCGTCGGCCGTCTGCCACCACTCCAGCCACATCGGCGCGTCCGCCAGCACGTCCGGCGCGGCCACGAACCCGGCCCCGCTGACCAGCTCCGCCGCCCGCACGATCGGCGCCGCCGCGTCCTCGTCCAGCGGCGCCACGGTGCCGCGGGCGGGCCGCTCGGCCGCACGGATCAGCGCC
>NZ_BAABDO010000077.1:0-33147 GCF_039539665.1 Actinomadura keratinilytica | reverse complement strand
GACGTGGGCGGCGCGGGAGGCGCGGCGCTGGCGCTCGGCGGCGGTGGCGACGACAAGAAGACGGCGCAGCCGCCGCCCTCCCCGGCGACGTCCGGCACGCCGACCCCGGCCCTGCCCGTCGGCCCCGGGCCGGTGAACCCGGCGGCCGCGGCGGCGCTGGCCGCCCAGGTCGAGCAGGCCGTGGCGCGCACCCCGAGCGGCGCGTTCAGCTACCGCCGCACGGGCGGTTCGGCGATCAAGGCGCAGGGGTCGTTCGCGCAGGCGACCGCGGCCTCGCCCGCATACCAGATGTCGGTGTCGGGGCAGGGCGCGAACGTGCGGCGCACCGCCCAGGCGCGGCTGGTGGCCGACACCACCTACCTGCGGTCGCGCAACACGTGGCGTCCCGCCGGCAACAACCCGCGGACGCGCGGCTACGTCAACCTGGTGTCGCACGTGCGGTGGAGCAGCTCGGTGTCGAACGTGACGACACTGCTGCGGACGAGCACGTCCCTGCGCAAGACGAACGCTTCGACCTACCAGGGGACGGTTCCGCTGGCGCGGCTGTCGCAGGCGCCCGGGCTGGGCCCCCTGTACGCGGAGGTGGCCAGGGCGACGGGCGCCCAGCAGGTGACGTTCGTGGTGCAGTTCGACAACGCGATGCGTCCCCTGCAGGTGCGGGTGAGGGCCGCGGGCCCCGGCGCCAAGCCGCGCTCCCAGATGCTGCACACCAGCTACTCGCGGTGGGGGCAGAAGGTCTCGATCCCGGCCCCTCGCGGCGCGGGCTGATCCCCCCGGGGAGCCGTCCCATGGGACCTGAGGGGCCGCCCCCGGGTCCTGTCACACGACCCCAGGGCCGCGGCACGCCTCAGATGGCCTCACAGCTGTCGGAGAGGACCTCCAGCAGCCGCAGCGGGTCGGGCAGCGGGGAACCGTCCGGCGGACGCACCCAGGTCACCTCACGCCCGTACGGGAGCACCGAGGGCGGCGCCACCACGTAGCTGTCACGGCAGTGCCAGCGCATGCCGGGCGTCTCGGTCACCGTCTCGGGGAAGCAGTCCAAGTGGCACGACCACCACTCGTCCTCGTCCACGGGCGCGCCACGGGTGGCCACGAAGAACAGGTACCGGTCGTCGCCCAGCGACGCCACGGGGCCGACCGGCAGCCCCTCCTGGGCGATGCGCGACAGGGCCAGCACCCCGGCGGCGGCGGGCACGTCGAACACGTCGAACACCCGGCCGGTCGGCAGGATGATGTTGGCGTCGGGACGTTCGCTCCACCAGCGGTTCAGCACCTCGACGTCGACGCTGGCCTGCATCGCCCACGTCGCCGCCACCGGGTGCGCCGCCGGGTCGGGACACCCGATGCGGTCGCACGAACAGGCCCGGTCGCCGTCGCCCGGATGCGCGCCCGGACTGCAGGGCCACCCCAGCCCCGCGTAGTCGCGCGCCGCCGCCGCCATGTCGCGCTCGCGCTGGCGTTTGCCCGCCTGCCGCCTACGGGACTTGCCCCGTCGTTTCCCGCCGGTGACCGCCAGCATGATGCCCCCTCACCCAACGCCGTACACGGGCCGTTGCTATCGATGATGCCGCTCACGCCGGAAGGCGGAGACAGCAACCCCCCGCAAACGACCCCAATTGACTAGGCAGGCATCACCTGGCGGGTAGCCGGGCCCAGGAACACGGGCCCAAGGACGCCCGCATCCCAGGGGCTCTCGGGCCCAGTGCACGGCGGGCCGGAGGACGCCGGGGCTCAGCGGTCGCGCAGGCGGCGGGCCACCTCGGTCGCCCAGTAGGTGAGGATGATGTCGGCGCCGGCCCGGCGGATCGCGATCAGCGACTCGTCGATGGTGCGCTCGCGGTCCAGCCAGCCCTTCTCCGCGGCCGCCTCGATCATCGCGTACTCGCCGCTGACCTGGTAGGCGGCCACCGGCACCCGCACCGCGTCGCGCACGCGCCGCACGATGTCCAGGTACGGGCCGGCGGGCTTGACCATCACCATGTCGGCGCCCTCGTCCAGGTCCAGCAGCACCTCGCGCAGCGCCTCCTCGGCGTTGGCCGGGTCCTGCTGGTGGGACGAGCGGTCGCCGAACTGGGGCGCGCACTCGGCGGCGTCGCGGAACGGCCCGTAGTACGCCGAGGCGTACTTGGCCGAGTACGCCAGGATCGCCACGTCCCGGTAGCCCGCGGCGTCCAGCGCCGAGCGGATCGCGCCGACCTGGCCGTCCATCATGCCGGACGGCGCCACCACCGCCGCCCCGGCGTCGGCCTGCGCCACCGCGATGGAGGCGTACCGCTCCAGGGTGGCGTCGTTGTCGATCTCGCCGCCGGGGGTGAGCAGGCCGCAGTGCCCGTGGTCGGTGTACTCGTCCAGGCACAGGTCGGTCATGACGACCACGGCGTCGCCGAGGTCGGAGGCCAGGTCGCGCAGCGCCAGCTGGACGATCCCGGCCGGGTCGTCGGCGGCCGAGCCGGTCGCATCCTTGACCGCGGGCACGCCGAACAGGATCAGCCCGCCGACGCCGGCCTCGGCCGCCTCGTGCGCGGCCTTGCGCAGGCTGTCGCGGGTGTACTGGACGACGCCGGGCATGGACGGCACCGGCTGCGGCTCGGTCACGCCCTCCTTGACGAACATCGGCAGCACCAGGTCGGCCGGGGCGAGCCGGTGCTCGGCCGCCAGGCGGCGCAGCGCGGGGGTGCGGCGCAGCCGCCGGGGCCTGGCGACGGGGAACTGTGCGGACATCTTCTCCTCCAGGGCCGCGGGACGGCGCCCGGCGGCCCGGGCTCGACGGGTGGGCCGGGGCGGCTACCTGCGGCGGCGCGCGCCCCGGCGCATCTGGCTCGGCTTGCGCAGCGGCGCGCCCGACTCGATCTGGGCGGCCCTGCGATTGGCACCGTACTCGGCCAGCGCCTCGGCCAGGGCCGAGACCGACGGCTTGGGCGCCATCACGTCCACGCGCAGCCCGTACTCCTCGGCGGTGCGCGCGGTCTGCGGGCCGATGCAGGCGATCACCGTGACGTTGTGCGGCTTGCCCGCGATGCCGATCAGGTTCTTCACCGTGGACGAGGAGGTGAACAGCACCGCGTCGAACCCGCCGCCCTTGATCGCCTCGCGGATCGGGGCGGGCGGCGGCGCGGCCCGCACGGTGCGGTAGGCGGTGACGTCCTCGCACTCCCAGCCCAGCTCGGTCAGCCCGGCGATCAGCGTGTCGGTGGCGATGTCGGCGCGCGGAAGCAGCACCCGGTTGATCGGGTCCAGGTCCTCGTCGTAGGGCGGCCACACCTTGACCAGGCCCTCGCTGGACTGCTGCCCGGCCGGCACCAGGTCGGGCTGCACGCCGAACTCCACCAGCGCCTTGGCGGTCTGCTCGCCGACGGCGGCGACCTTCAGCCCGGCGAACGCGCGCGCGTCCAGCCCGTAGGCGGCGAACTTCTCGCGGATGGCCCGCACGGCGTTGGTGGAGGTGAACACCACCCACTCGTAGCGGCCGGTGACCAGGCCCTTGACGGCCCGCTCCATCTGCTGCGGGGTGCGCGGCGGCTCCACCGAGATCGTGGGGACCTCCTCGGGCACCGCGCCGTACTCGCGCAGCTGCTCCGACAGCGAGGCGGCCTGCTCCTTGGTGCGCGGCACCAGCACCCGCCAGCCGAACAGCGGCTTGGTCTCGAACCACGACAGGGTGTCGCGGCGGCGCACCACGTCCCCCACGATGATCATCGCGGGGGACTCCATGCCCTTGGTGTCGGCGGCCAGCCGCTGCAGGGTGGACACCACGGTCTCCTGCTCGGTGGTGGTGCCCAGGCTGGTCATCGCGGCGGGCGTGCTGTCGGGGCGGCCGACCGCCATCAGCCCCTTGGCGACCTCGCCCACGGCGCCCTCGGCGCCCAGGATCACCAGCGTGACGTCCGGGGCGGCGAACCGCTCCCAGTCGACGCCGCCGTCGGAGGCGTCGACGATCCGCACCTCGCGGTGGTCGGGGTCGGTCAGCGGGATGCCCGCGTAGCCGGGCACGCCGGTGACGGCCGACACCCCGGGGACGATCTCGAACGCGACGCCGGCCTTGGCCAGCGCGTCGCCCTCGGCGGCCAGGCCGCAGCCCAGCCCGGGGTCGCCGTGGAACAGCCGGACCACGTACGCGCCCTCGCGGGCGGCGCGCACCGCGGTCTCGACGGGGTCGGCCTCGGCGGTGTCGGCGACCTCCACGTCCGGGCGGCAGTGCGAGAGGATCTCCGCCGGGCAGTAGGCCCGGTTGACGACGACCAGGTCGGCGCGCTCGAGCGCGGCGACGGCGCGCAGCGTCAGCAGGCCCGGGTCGCCCGGGCCCATGCCGACCAGTGCGACGCGGCCGGGGTCGGCCGTCCGGTCGTCGGTCCGGTCGGCCGCGTCGGTCGTGCCGGCGGCATCGTTCTTCCCGGCCGGGCCGGCGCCGGCCGGAACGGTCGCGGTGACCGCGGTCTGCTCATCGGGGTTCAATGTCGCGTTCCCCCATCACCTGGTCGGCTCCCCGGTCGAGCAGCCGGGCGGCGAGCTCGCGGCCCAGCTCCTCGGCCCGCTCGGGGGAGCCGCTTGCGGACAGCCGGATCTGGCGGCTGCCGTCGTGCGCCACGACGGAGGCGGTCAGATGCAGCTTTTGGTCTACTTCGGCAGCGTATGCTCCCACAGGTGCCGAACATCCCGCTTCCAGCACGGCGAGCACCGTGCGTTCGGCCGTGACCGCCCTGCGTGTCGCCGGGTCGTCGACCGCCGCCAGCAGCTCGCGCAGATCCTCCCGGTCGGCCCGGCACTCCACGGCCAGCGCGCCCTGCCCGGGGGCGGGCAGCATCTCGTCGGGGTCGAACACCTGGGCCACCTCGTCCAGGCGGCCGATCCGCCTCAGCCCGGCGTAGGCGAGCACCACCGCGTCCAGCTCCCCGGAGCTCACCTTCCGCAGCCGGGTGTCGGCGTTGCCGCGGATCGGGACGACCTCCAGATCGGGGCGCAGCGCCTTCAGCTGCGCCACCCGGCGCGGCGAGCCAGTGCCGACCCGCGCGCCGCGCGGCAGATCGGCCAGCTTGGCGGGGCCGCACAGGGCGTCGCGGGGGTCGTCGCGGCGCGGTATGGCGGCCAGCGCGATCCCCTCCGCCGGCGCGGTCGGCAGGTCCTTCAGCGAGTGCACCGCGAAGTCCACCTCGCCGGCCAGCAGCCGGTCGCGCAGGGCGTTGACGAACACCCCGGTACCGCCGATCTGCGCGAGCAGCGCCCTGGACACATCACCCTCGGTGGTTACCCCCACCAGCTCCACCGCATGCCCCGTACGCTGGGACAACGCGTCGCCGACGAGTCCGGACTGGGTCATGGCCATCAGGCTGCGACGCGTTCCCAGACGCAGCGGCGCTCGCTCGTTCACGACTCGGTTCCTTCGGTGATGTCGGCGCGCGTGACCGCCTCCGGCGCCTTGGGGTCGAGGTCGAACAGCCGGCGGAGCGCGTCGGCGTAGGTGTCCCCGCCCGGCGCCGAGGCCAGTTCCTTGACCCGCACGGTCGGCGCGTGCAGCAGCTTGTCCACGACCCGGCGCACCGTGTGGGCGATCTCACGGCGGGCGCGCTCGTCCAGGTCGGGCAGGCGGCCGGTGAGCCGGGCCAGCTCGGCGTCGACCACCTCGGCGGCCTTGCTGCGCAGCGCCACCACGGTGGGCGCCACGGCGGCGGCGCGGGCGGCGCCGAGGAAGGCGGCCACCTCGTCGGCGACGATGCGGCGCACCGCCTCGATCGCCTCCGGCCCGATCGCGTCGGCGGCCTCCTGGGCGGTGCGCAGGTCGTCCAGCCCGGCCAGGGCCGCCTCGGGCAGCGCCCGCACGGCGGCCGGGTCGATGTCGTGCGGCAGCGCCAGGTCGAGGAAGAAGCGGCGCCGCCCGTCGCCGGCCAGGCCCTGCAGCTGGTCGGCGGTCAGCACCAGCCCGGTGGCGCCGGTGCACGAGACCACCAGGTCGGCCTCGGCCAGCGCCTCCTCCAGCCGGGACAGCTCCACCGCACGGGCGGGCACCTGCGCCGACTCGGCCAGCCGGGCGGCCCGCTCGTAGGTGCGGTTGGCCACGATGATCTCGCGGGCGCCGGCCCGGGCCAGCGTCGCCACGGCCAGTCCGCTCATCGAGCCGGCCCCGACGACCAGGGCGCGGACGGCGTCCAGCGGCCCCAGGTGCGCGGAGGCGACCTGCAGGCCCACGCTGACCAGCGACGCGCCGACCTTGTCGATGCCCGTCTCGTGGTGCGCGCGCTTGCCGACACGCAGCGCCCGCTGCAGCACGTCGTGCAGGGTGCGGCCGATGGTGCCCTCGTCCTGGGCGAGCCGGAACGCCTGGCGCAGCTGCCCGAGGATCTGCCCCTCGCCCACGACCATGGACTCCAGGCCGCACGCCACCGAGAACACGTGCTGGATCGCCCGGTCCTCGTAGTGGACGTACAGGTGCCGCGACAGGTCGTCCAGCGGCACGCCCGAGTAGCGCGACAGCAGCTCGGAGATGCGCGACACCCCGCCGTGGAACTTGTCGACCACGGCGTAGACCTCGACCCGGTTGCAGGTCGACACGATCACGGCCTCCGCCACATGAGGGGAGTCGCTCGTCTCGTGGAGCAGCTTGACCAGGGAGTCGCCGGACACCGACACGCGCTCCAGCAGCGGTACCGGCGCGCTGCGGTGACTCACCCCGACCACCAGCACGCTCATCGGCACTCCACCCTTTCGCAGACCCTCGGCACTGTCATAGTTCAACCGCCTCTACGTACTGAGCGGTCCCCGACGGTCGATCGCCATCGCCCGCCGCCTCGTAACCGCCCGGCCCACCGGCCTTGCGCTGCTCGTGGAATGCCAGGATCTGCAGCTCGATCGACAGGTCGACCTTGCGCACGTCGACCCCGTCGGGCACCGACAGCACCACGGGGGCGAAGTTGAGGACGCTGGTGACCCCGGCCGCGACCACCCGGTCGCACACGCTCTGGGCGGCGGCCGCCGGTGTCGCGATCACGGCGATGGACACGCCGCGCTCGGCGATCACGTCCTCCAGCCGGTCGATGTGCTCCACGGTCATCCCGGCGATCTGCTGCCCGACGATGGCCTCGTCGGCGTCCAGCAGACCCGCCACGCGGAACCCGCGGGAGGCGAACCCGCCATAACCGGCCAGCGCACGCCCCAGGTTACCCACGCCGATGATGGCCACGACCCAGTCCTGGGTGAGGCCCAGCTCACGGGAGATCTGGTAGACGAGGTACTCCACCTCGTAGCCCACCCCGCGGGTGCCGTACGACCCCAGATGCGACAGGTCCTTGCGCAGCTTGGCGGAGTTCACTCCCGCCGCCGCCGCGAGCTCCTCGGACGAGACGGTGGCCACTCCGCGCTCCTGCAGGGCGTGCAGTGCCCGCAGGTAAACCGGCAGGCGTGCCACGGTGGCCTCTGGGATGCCGCGTTCGGCGCGGTCGCGGTTGCGAGTCTGTCGTGATGTCACGGCCTGCTCTTCGGGGGCTCGACTCTGCGGGTGGGGCCGCTGGCCCCTGCCCCCCAGGTTAAGCCTTTGTGAATACATGCACGAAGTCACCCCCCGGCCGAGCGTTCTACGGCACCTCTCTGCGAAGTGCCGCAAACCCCCTTTTACGTGGGGCGTTCCTCATGAGGCCGGACGAAACGCTGTGACGAATCGGACGTCGTCGATCATCGGACAACGCCGTACAACGCCGTCAGCGGCCGCGCAATTCCTCGATCGCCGCGCGCAGCCGGTTCTCGTCGACCCGCCAGAAATCGTGCTGCACCCCGTTGATCAACGTCACCGGGATCTGCTCCCAGTACCGGCGGGTGTCCTCCTCGGACCGGGTGATGTCGCGCTCCTCCCAGCGCACCCCGGTGTCGGCGGCGACCCGCTCGATCACCGCGCGGGCGTCGTCGCACAGGTGGCAGCCCGGCTTGCCGAGCAGAGTGATCACGATGTCCATGGGTCCGGTACCGGGTCAGGAGAAGTCGGGCACGCCGTGCGCGGACGGCGGTCTGGACTGGGGCAGCGGCGGCAGCTTGGCGCTGCCGAGCCGCACCTCGATCACGTTGGTGGCCAGCACGTGGGTGCGCGACTCGGCCAGGAAGCGGCGCAGGTGCGGCCGGCCGCGGTGCGCCGCGAACGCCGCCTCGTCGCGGAACAGCTGGTAGAAGATGCGCTGGGTGGGGGCGCCCACCACCTCGTGGCAGGCGAAGATCACCATGTCCGGCTCGGCGGCGATGACCGCCTGCACCAGCTCGTCGGCCAGCCGGTCGAACGCCTCCTCGCGCCCGTCCAGCAGCGTGTAGACGGTGATCTGGCCGCACGCCGTCGACGCGCCCCGGCCGGCGGCTCCGGCCGCCGCGGCGGCCACCGCGTCGTCCACCGTGGACGACGGGGAGGGCTGCTCGGGGAAGCGCAGCTCCTCGACCTGCTGCTCGGGGAAGCGCAGCTCCCCGCGCTTGCCGGCGGGCGGCGCGGCCTTCGCGGCCGGGGCTGCGGCCGGGGCCTGCTCGGCCGCCGCGCCGTACGGCTGGTCGGCGTAGCCGCGGTCGCCGTAGCCCTGCTCGTCGTAGCCCTCGTCGTCGTACCCGGTGGCGGGCTCCTCGCCGTCGTAGTCCGCCTCGTCGTCGGCGTAGACGGGGATGGTGCGCGTCGCGCCGTACCACACCAGCCCGGCGGCGGCGCCGAGGGCCAGGATCGCCAGCGGGGCGGGCAGCAGCCCGCGGCTGCCGCTGACGACCAGCACCCCGGCCAGGGCCACCAGCGCGACCGGGATCAGCAGCTCGCCCGCCTCGCGGTCCTGCTTGCTCGCCAGGACGGCGGTGAAGGCCGCGCACGCCACCAGCGCGACGACCGCCACCACGTGCGCGCCGTCCACCAGCAGCAGCGGGATCGCGTCGTAGGTGTCGCGGGGCTTGGGCAGCGCCTTGCTGAACGAGCCGCGCAGCGGGTCGACCAGCAGGATGACGGTGGCCACCACCGAGTACGACACCGCGAACAGCCAGGCCGCGAAGCGCACCTGGACCACGCGGGCGATCAACTCGATCATGCCCAGCGCCAGCCAGACCGGCGCCAGCAGCGCCGCGCCGAGCTCGCTCACCCGGAACAGCGGACCGGCCCAGCCGACCAGGAAGCCGATCGCCATGGCGGCCAGCGCCAGGCTCAGCCCGACCATGGTCACCGACCACGCGATCAGGTACAGCGACCGGTCCTTGGAGGCGCGCGAGATCAGCAACCCGGTGGCCACTAAGGCACCCAGGGTCGCCGGCAGCGCGAGAAGAGCATCCACCATCGCGCCCCATGGTGCCCGATGCGGAGCGATGAAGGGTAACCGATGCCCGGCCGGGCGCACCATTGCCTGTCGTACGGCTCGCTCTCTACAGTGGCCTTCCACGCCGGAGGTCGCGTACGCCCCGAGGAGAACTGCATGAGCAGCTTGACCCTCGACGCCCGAGTGGCGGCGTTCCCGACGATCCCCCGGCTCTCCCCGCGCACCGGCGCGTCCCGGCGCGGGCACGCGGCCCGCACGCGCGACGCCCCGGCCGACGCTCCGGCCCGTGCCGACGCCGTGAAGGCGCTCGTGCTGCGCGCCCGCGACGGCGACGTCGAGGCGTTCGGCATCCTCTACGACCACTACGTCGGGCTGGTCTACCGCTACATCTACTACCGGGTCGGGGCGCATCCGCTCGCCGAGGACCTCACCAGCGAGACGTTCCTGCGCGCGATGCGGCGGATGGCCGACTTCACCTGGCAGGGCAGGGACTTCGGGGCCTGGCTGGTCACCATCGCCCGCAACCTGGTCGCCGACCACTTCAAGTCCGGCCGCTACCGGCTGGAGATCTGCACCGCCGAGCTGCTGGAGCCGGGGCTGCCGCAGGAGGGCCCCGAGCGCGCCGTGCTGGACTCGCTGACCCACCGGACGCTGCTGGAGGCGGTGCGGCGGCTCGGCTCCGAACAGCAGGAGTGCGTGGTGCTGCGGTTCCTGCACGGGCTGTCGGTGGCCGAGACCGCCCTGGTGATGGGCAAGAAGCCGGGGGCTATCAAGGCGCTGCAGCACCGGGCGATGCGGTCGCTGGCCCGGATGCTCCCCGACGACCTGCGCGCCTGACCGCGCACCCGACCGCGCGCCTTTTCGCGCGGCTGTACGGGCCCTGGCCGGGAAGTGAGGACTGTCCCAATTCTGGAGGTAAGAACGGCTGCCGCGGACGCCGTTGACTAGGCTCGGGCCCATGCGGCTTTTCTGGCGGCGCGGCAAGGACACCGACCACGTGAGCGCCGGTGAGGCGGCCGCCGCGGCGGCCGGTCCGGGGCGTGCGCTGCCGGAGCCGGACCCGGCGTCGGCGGCGTTCTTCGACGTCGACAACACCATGATGCGCGGCGCGTCGATCTACTACTTCGCCCGCGGGCTCGCCGCGCGCAAGCTGTTCACGATGCGCGACCTGGCGATGTTCGCCTGGGGGCAGGCCGCGTTCCGGCTGCGCGGCACCGAGAACGCCGAGCACATCTCCACCGCCCGCGAGGCCGCGCTGGCGTTCGTGGCCGGCCAGAAGGTCAGCGACCTGGAGGCGCTCAGCGAGGAGATCTACGACGAGGTGATGGCCGACCGCATCTGGCACGGCACCCGCGGCCTGGCGCTGCAGCACCTGGACGCGGGACGGCGGGTGTGGCTGGTCACCGCCACCCCGGTGGAGGTGGCCCGGGTCATCGCGCACCGGCTCGGCCTGACCGGGGCGCTCGGCACCGTCGCCGAGACCCGCGACGGCGTCTACACCGGGCGACTGGTCGGCAACCTGCTGCACGGGGAGGCCAAGGCCGAGGCGATCCGGGCGCTGGCCCAGCGCGAGGGCCTGGACCTGTCCCGCTGCCACGCCTACAGCGACTCGATCAACGACCTGCCGATGCTGACGTCCGTCGGCCACCCGAACGCCGTCAACCCCGACTCGGACCTGCGCGCGCACGCCAAGCAGCACGGCTGGCCGATCCACGACTTCCGCACCGGCCGCAAGGTCACCATGGTGGCGCTGCCCGCGGCCGCCGGTGCGGGCGCGCTGGCCGGGGGCGTCGCCGCGGGCATCGCGCTGCGCAAGCACTACCGCAGCTGACCCTGCCCGGGCACGCATCCGGCCCCCCCGGGGGCGGTGCGGTCAGAAGAAGGCGGGGCCGCGGCGCAGCAGCGTGTCGTACACCATCTGCTGGATGGTCTCGCGGACGTGGTCGGTGATGTTGAAGACCGTCATCGGGTCGTCGGCGGCCTCCGGCCCGTACTCGGCCAGCGTCATCGGCTCACCGAACTGGATCATCCACTTGGACGGCAGCGGCACCAGCCCCGCCGGGCCGAGCAGCGGCCAGGTCGGGGTGACCGGGAAGTACGGCAGGCCGAACAGCCGGGCCAGCGGCCGCAGGTCGGCGATCTTGGGGTAGATCTCCTCGGCCCCGACGATCGCGCACGGGACGATCGGCGCGCCGGTGCGCAGCGCGGTCTCCACGAACCCGCCGCGGCCGAACCGCTGCAGCCGGTACCGCTCGGCGAACGGCTTGCCGACCCCCTTGAAGCCCTCCGGGAACACCCCGACCAGCTCGCCCTTGTCCAGCAGCCGGGCCGCGTCGGACGGGCAGGCCAGCGTGTGCCCGGCCTTGCGCGACAGATGCCCCAGCAGCGGCACCTGGTAGATCAGGTCGGCGCCGAGCAGCCGCAGGTCGCGGCCCAGGTGGTCGTGCATCGCCACGGTGAGCATCAGCCCGTCCACCGGCAGCGTGCCCGAGTGGTTGGCCACGACGAGCGCGGGCCCCCGGGACGGCACGTGCTGCAGCCCGAGCAGCTCGGTGCGGAACCAGTGCCGGTACAGCGCCCGCGCGGCCGGCAGCAGCACGGTGGCGTTGAGCTCGGGGTCGAAGCCGAACTCGTCCACCTCGTACTCGCCCGCCAGGCGGCGGCGCAGGAAGGCCAGCCCGGAGGCGATCCGGCGCTCCAGCGACGGCCCCTCGGACCGCTCGTCGGACGGCTCGCCGGCAGGGCCGGCGACGCCGGCGTGCCGGGCCGTGTCGAGCCGGATCACCCGCGCGCCCTCGGCCGCGTCCGCCACGTCCGCCGCGTCCGCCGCGTCCGCCGCGTCCGCTACGTCGCCGCCCGCCGCGTCCGAGGGGACACGCCGGTCGTCTCGGTCGTGCTGCGCGTTCATTCGTCGGGAACCTCCCTCCGCACGGGCCGGGACCTGCGCCGCCGGCCTGCCCATCGTTCCCTTCGGTGCCCGCCCGTGAACGCCGCCGCCGGCACCGCCGTGCGGTGCCCGCCGTGCCGCCGGTCAGTGCCGTATCAGCGCCGAGCCGAGCCGTTCGAGCAGGCCGAGCGGCCCCGGCTGCCCCATGCCGTGGGCCGACAGGAACTCGGCGAACGCCGCCTCCGTCGAGTGCTTCGGCCGCCACGACAGCTCGGCCACCAGCCGGGAGGTGTCCACCACCCGCCCGTACATCAGCAGCCGCAGCAGCTCCGGGGAGAACCCGGTCTGCCCGGCGAACCTGCGGCCCATGTCGCCCAGCACCGACAGCGACTGCGCGGGCATCGGCACGAAGGGGCGCCCGGCGCGGCGCAGCGCCTGCGACAGCAGCAGCACGCCGTCGCCCGCCACGTTGAAGGTGCCGGGATGGTCCTCCACGGTCATCCGGCGCAGCACCTCGATGCCGTCGTCCTCGTGCACGAACTGCAGGCGCGGGTCGAACCCGAGCACCGTCGGCACCACCGGCATCCGCAGGTACCGGGTGAGCGGCGAGTCCACGCCCGGCCCGAGGAAGTTGACGAAGCGCAGCACCGACACCGTCAGGTCCGACCGGCGCCGCTGCAGTCCGCGCACGTAGCCCTCGACCTCGACGGCGTCCTTGGCGTACCCGTGGGCGGGCGCCTCGACCGGCTCGTCGCGCTCGGTGAACACCGCGGGGTCCATCGGCGAGGAGCCGTACACCGCGGCCGAGGACCGCACGACGAGCTTGCGCATGTCCGGCGAGCGCTGGCAGGCCGCCAGCAGCTGCATGGTGCCGATGACGTTGAGCTCCTTCACCTTCGGCCGCGGAACCGACTGGGCGGTCACCAGGCTCAGGTGGACCACCGTGTCGACCCCGGCCGAGGCGATGACCTTCGCGATGCTCGGCGTGCGGATGTCGACGCGCACGAACTCGGTGCGTCCGAGCGGCGTCGTGGGGGGGACCGTGTCCACGCCGATGACCCGCTCGATGCCGGGATCGGCCTGGAGGGTGCTGGCGACCCGCGCTCCCAGGAACCGGGAGACTCCCGTGACCAGAACCACGCGGGCCGCGGCGGTGGGCATGGAAGACACTGTGCGTCCCACCCCTTACGGCTGAATGGCCGGCGTGTTTACTTCTTGTTGCGCCGCTGGATGCGTGTCTTCTTCAGCAGCTTGCGGTGCTTCTTCTTGGCCATCCTCTTGCGGCGCTTCTTGATGACGGAGCCCACGGGACCTCGCTCGGAAGATCGGGTGACAGGAAAGAACGGCCGTGCCGCCGCCCGGCCCCATGTCCCATGGGCGCCCGGCGGTCACGCACGGTCCGCTGACAAAGGGTACCGCTGTGCCGCCCGCGTTCGGCCCCCCGCCCTCCGGCGCGCCCGTATCCAGGCCGTTGCCGACCCGTCGCCCGCCTGGACGTGCCGGGTCGTCCGCGCGTGGCGGGAAGTGCGTCCACGCCCTGGCGCTCGTCCGCCCCTGGGCTCGGGCCGCCGCGTCGTGCCGCACGGCGCCCGGGTGACGGGAGCCCGCGGGTTTGCGGGCGTGTCGAATGACGGGCCCGGCGGACACCGGCCCGCGGCCGACGGCGCGCCCGGCGCACGCGTCAGCGCGCCCGCGCCCGCCGACGGCGAGGTCGGCGCGGACCCCGCGACCACGTCCACCGGCTCCGGCGGCCGGGCGGCCGCCGGTCTGTCGGTGTCGTGTCGTGCCCTGTCTCCTCGGTTTTCCTGCCCCCGTGCTGGCGTCCTCCGCGCGACCGGCTACCGGGTGAACGGCGAGGCCATGGGTCATGACCCCGCCCTACCCCGTTATCCGGCTTCGATGAACGCGTCGCGCAGATAGTCGTGAACGGCCTGCTCGGGAACCCGGAACGAGCGGCCCACCCGGATCGCGGGCAACTCGCCTGAGTGGACGAGGCGGTAGACGGTCATCTTGGACACCCGCATCACCGCCGCCACTTCGGCCACAGTCAGGAACCTGACCTCACTGAGAGGTCGCTCGCCTGAGCTCATCGGACGCCCTCTTCCACACGTGCCGCGCACCGGCCCTTTGGGTGACTTTGATCACGCACGTGTACTTCCCCCAGCGTAAATCGTGTACCGACAGTCGCAAGAGGGGAGTTCCACCCATTTGCGTATCCCGACCTGTCTTGATGGCCACAGTCTGGTTTCACCCCGCCGGTCACACGATGGCACGGGGGGTTTCGCGGCCATCGGATGTGAGCCTCGGTCCGGCGGCGACCGGCGCCCCGAACACCAACGCACACCCGCGAACGAAACATTCGCCCCTCTACCGTCCTTCTGTAACAAACAGTGACAGGCGCCGCCGGGGGCGGACGGCGGAGGCGGGGCTCACAGCAGGCCGGCGCGGTGCAGCAAATAGGCGGTCAAAGGGGCGTAGTGCTGGGAAGATATGCCGTCGTCCAGCGGCACCACGGTGTGGATCTTGCCCTCGGCGGCGCCGGCGAACAGCGCGGGGTCGTTACAGTCCGCGAACCCGACGGCGTCGATGCCCGCCTGACCGGCCGCCCCGGCCCAGCCGTGGTCGGCGATGGCCAGATCCGGCCAATCGTCTGATTCGGCTGCGAGCTCGCGCAGCATCGCCTCCATGGGGGCGGCGTCGTGGGTGTGCTGGGTGCGGCCGCCGTCGTCCTCCAGCATCGCCACGCCGCCCGGCGCGTAGACGAGCCGCCGCGGCTCGACGCCGCCGTAGTCCAGGGCGATCTCGTAGGTCCAGCCCTCGGCGGGGGTCAGCACCGTGCAGCCGGCCCTCCGCAACGCCTCGGACACGGCCTGGTAGATCGGGGTGAGCGTGGCCGGGTGCCCGGTGGCCAGCACCACCCGCTCGCGGCGCCGCGCCGCCTGGCCGATCCGGTCGCCCATCGACTCCAGGGCGTCGATGGTCAGGTCCGGGTCGATCGTGTCGTCCCCGTAGACGTGCCGCGGGTCGGGGTTGACGCCGCAGCGCTCCACCATGAGCGCCAGCACGCCCGCCTCGGTCCACGACCGCTTGAACTCCAGGCCGAACTGGTAGTACGGGTCGCCCGCGGCCATCCGCCGGTAGTGCCGCAGGTTGTTCTGGCGGGGCGTGGCCACATCGCCGGCGATCATCGTGCGGACCAGATGGGCGCGCAGCTCGGCGCGGGACGGGGGCGTCGGATTCTCACTCACGTTCTCGCTCACGGATTCACTCAAGGGGCGGTCACAGGGGTGCGGGGCGAGGTCGAAGCGGACGGCCGCGGCCGCCGAGGCCGCGCGGGCGGGGGTCGCGCGGGTCCGCGGCGCACGCGCGGCGGCGGTCAGACGTGCATCATCGGATCCAGGCCGTGCTCGGGGAAGACCTCCCGCCGGGTCGCCAGCACCGCCTGGTCGACCGGGTTCGCCGGGTCGTAGCCCTCGGCCCAGGTGCGCACCTCGACCACGCGGGTGCCGTCGGTCATCCGCAGCGGAGCGATCTGCTCGGTGCGCATCCGGACGAAGTCGCGCCAGTCGCGGGGGGTGGGCGTCTCGGGGTCGATCGGCCGTCCGGACGCCTCGGCCAGCAGGTGCGTCCAGGCGCGCGGCACCACCTGGACCAGCTCGTAGCCGCCGCCCCCGGTGACGATCCACCGGCCGCCGGCCGTCTCGTGGGCCAGCCGGTGCAGCATCGCGTAGGCGGTGCGCTGGCCGTCCACGCTGAGGATCAGGTGGGCCAGCGGGTCGAGCGCGTGGCCGTCGCAGCCGTGCTGGGTGACCAGCACCTGCGGGCGGAACGCGCGCAGCAGCGGCGGCACGACGGCGTCGAAGGCGCGCAGCCAGTTGGCGTCGCCGGTGCCGGGCGGCAGCGCCACGTTGACGGCCGTGCCCTCGGCGCCCTTGCCGCCGGTCTCGGTGGGGTAGCCGGTGCCGGGGAACAGCGTGCGCGGCGTCTCGTGCAGGCTGATCGTCAGCACCCGGGGGTCGTCGTAGAAGGCGGCCTGGACGCCGTCGCCGTGGTGCACGTCGACGTCCACGTAGGCGATGCGTTCGGCGCCCTGGCCGAGCAGCCAGGCGATCGCGACGGCCGGGTCGTTGTAGACGCAGAAGCCGCTGGCGGCGCCCGCCATGGCGTGGTGCAGGCCGCCGGCGACGTTGGCGGCGTGCGGGGTGCGGCCGGTCCACACGGCGCGGGCGGCGGCCACCGAGGCGCCGGTGACCAGGGACGACGCCTCGTGCATGCCGATGAACACCGGGTTGTCGGCCGTGCCGAGGCCGTGCCGCAGGTCGGCGCGGCCGGTGGCGCCCGCCTCCCGGACGGCGGCGATGTAGGACGCCTTGTGCACCAGCCCGAGCAGGTCGTCGCCCGCGGGGTCGAACCCCTCCAGCCGCACGCCGGGCGCGTCCAGCACCTTCAGCTCGCGGGCCAGCGCCATGGTCAGCTCGACGCGCACGGGGTTGAGGGGATGCCCGGCGCCGAAGTCGTAGGAGACGAGCTTGTCGTCCCAGAAGACCTGGAGTCCGCAGCTGCCGGGGGCAGGAGACGGCGCGGGGCTGCTCATGACCTTCACGGTATCGCTCCGCCCCAGGTCAGGCCTTGTGGCCTGAATCACATGCGTGCGGATTCGCCCGCGCCGTCGCGGCTGCACCATCCCCGACGGGCGTCACCTGCGGAAACTTCCCTGTGACCTACCTGACATTGGCCGACGCTTTACGTAGCATGGGCGAAACCTGACGTTTGGGAAGCGGATGGACAAACATCTCATTGCTGATGATGTACCCACGCCGCCGGACGGATCCGGGGCCGGCGGGGCGTCGGACGGTGCGCTTCCCGGCGGGTCCGCCCGGCAGGCGCTTCATCAGCAAGCGGTTCCTTATGACGGCGGCCCCAGCCCCCTCAGCCGGGCCATCTCCGGCATGCTGCGGCTGACGGTCGGGCCGATCGTGCACCACGTCCCCGGCCACGCCGTGATCATCCGGACGGCCCGCACCACGGTGGACATCGCCTCCCGGCTGGTCAGGGCCGACCCGCGCGTCCGGGTGCGCCGGGCCGACGACCTGCCCCACGACACCGGCCGCGTCATCGGCGAGTGGGTGGAGCCCCGCGACGCCGGCGACGAGCCGTCCGACGGCGCCATCCTCTACCTGCACGGCGGCGGTTACGTCGTGTGCTCCCCCCGCACCCACCGGCCGATCACCGCGCGGCTGGCCGCCGACACCGGCCTGCCCGTCCTGGTCCCGCGGTACCGGCTCGCGCCCGAGCACCCGTTCCCGGCCGCGCTGGAGGACGCGCTGGCCGCCTACCGGCTGCTGCTGGACTACGGCGTCCCGGCCGAACGCGTCGTCATCGCGGGCGACTCGGCGGGCGGGCACCTGGCCGCCTCCCTCACCGGCGAGCTGTGCCGCACCGGCCTGCCGCGCCCCGCCGGAGTGGTGCTGTTCTCGCCCTGGGTGGATTTGACGTGCGAACTGTCGACGCGCGAGCAGCGGCTCGCCCGCGACCCGTACATCAGCGCGTCCACCGCCCGGCGCGTCGCCCGGCTCGTGGTCGGCACCGCCGACCCGCGGGACCCCCGGCTGGCCCTGCTGTCGTGCCGCTGGACCGACACGCCGCCGGTGCTCATCCAGGTCGGCAGCCGGGAGGTGCTGCGGCCCGAGGCCGAGGCGCTGGCCGGGGCCATCAGCGAGGGCGGCGGCGACTGCCTGCTGCAGGTGTGGAACGGCCAGATGCACGTGTTCCAGATGCTCAACCGGGTGCTGCCCGAGGCGGACGCGGCGATGAGCGAGACCGCCCGCTTCGTCCGCTCGGTCCTCGCCGCGCCCGCCGCCCGGGGCCGCACGGCGGGCACAGGCCGCACCGCGGACCGACGGCGCACGGCCGCGCGAAGCCGCCGCGCGAACGGAGGCCGCGGCGGCGACGGGGGCCCGTCCGGTACCGAGGCCGTCGCATGACGCCCCCCGGACGGCCGCCCGGCCGCAGGACTTGAGGCCGCCTCCGCACACCCGCCTGGCGCACAAGGCCGCGGGGAGTGCGGAGGCGCCTCGCCAACGTCGGCCCGCGCCCTGCGCGACGCCCTTCGCGGAGCCCCCGTCAGGAGCCCCCGTCAGATGACGCGGCCGTCCTCCACGGCCGGCTCGGGCCGGCCGCGCCGCCCTCGCGGCGACCGCCCCGCGGTGAAGAACCCGACCAGCGCGGCCAGCGTGGCGACGCCCTCGCCGACCAGGCTGGCGGTCTTCTCGCCGTACCAGACCGGCTCGTACATGTTCGGCAGCGGGCCGAGCGCGCCCACGTCCACGGTGTAGTAGAGCAGCAGCGCGCCGACCGCGCTGCCCGCCACCAGGAACGCGACTGCATACGTCCAGCGGCGCGCCCGCGCCAGGACCAGCACCCCCGCCAGCGCGGCGGCCACGGCCTGGACCCGGAACAGCACGTCGCCGCCGATGCCGCCGCCCTCCACGAACTTCATGTCGGGGGCGAACCGCCAGTGCACGACGGCGTCGACCGCCAGTCCGGCGGCCACGAGCAGGCGAAGCGGGATGTCCATGTCCCTAACACGGTGCCCGCGGCGCGTCGGCTCAATTGCGGAGCGACATTCCCGACCGGGACGGCCCGAAATCCTCCGGCGGTCAGCCGCCGGCGAGCTCGCGGCCCCGGTCGCGGGCGGCCTCGATCGCCTCCAGGACGGCGGCGCGCACCCCGTGCTTCTCCAGCTCGCGGATGGCGGCGATCGTCGTCCCGCCCGGCGAGGTCACCGCCTCGCGCAGCAGCACCGGGTGCTCGCCGGAGTCGCGCAGCATGACCGCCGCCCCGACGGCCGACTGGATCACCAGCTCCAGCGCGGCCGCGCGCGGCATGCCCAGCAGGATGCCCGCGTCGACCATGGCCTCGACCAGGTAGTAGAAGTACGCCGGGCCGCTGCCGGACAGCGCGGTGGCGGCGTCCTGCAGCGACTCGGGGATGCGCACCACCTTGCCGACGGGGCTGAGCAGCTCCTCGGCCAGCTTCAGGTGCTCCTCGCCGGCGTGCGAGCCCGCCGAGATCACGCTCATCGCCTGGTCCACGAGCACCGGCGTGTTGGACATCACCCGCACCACCGGCAGGTCGGCCGGCAGCCGCTCCTGCACGAACGAGGTGGTGATGCCGGCCGCCATGGAGATCACCAGCCGTCCGGCCGGGACGTGCGGGGCGATCTCGTCCAGCAGGGCCCCCATGTCCTGCGGCTTGACGGCCAGCACCAGCGTGCTCGCCGTCCGGGCGGCCTCCGCGTTGGTGACGATCTGGACGCCGTACCGTTCGCGCAGCAGCGCCCCGCGCTCCTCGCGGCGGACGGTGGCCATCAGCTCGGCGGGGCGGCGGCCGGCCCGCAGCACGCCGGACAGCAGCGCCTCGCCCATCTTCCCGGCACCCAGAATCGCGATCATCTATGCACCTTGACGTGGGGTTTTCGCCTGACCACGCCAGCCTATCGAGGGGCCGCGCGGCTAGCTGCGCGTGACCGCCGAGCGCAGGAAGAAGCGCAGGTTGGCGGGCTTCTCGGCGAGCCGCCGCATGAAGTAGCCGTACCACTGGCCGCCGTAGGCGACGTACACCCGCACCCGCTCGCCCGCGGCGGCGAGCCGCCGCTGCTCCAGCGGCCGGATGCCGTACAGCATCTGGTACTCGTAGCTGCCCGGGGCGCGGTCGCTGACCAGTGCGAACGTGCCGGCGATACTGATCAGCCGCGGATCGTGCGTGGCCAGCATCGGGTAGCCCTTGCCGTTCATCAGGATCCGCATGCACCGCACGTACGACCGGTCGATCTCGGCCTTGCCGGTGAACGCGACGTGCTCGGGCGCGGCGTAGGCGCCCTTGCACAGCCGCACCCGCGACCCCTCGTAGGCCAGCTCGGCGCAGTACTCCTCGGCGCGGCGCAGGTACGCCTGGATCACCGCCCCGGTGTCGGGGTGCTCGCGCCGCAGCTCCTGCAGGATGCGCAGGGTGGACTCGACGGTGGTGTGGTCCTCCATGTCGAGGGTCACCGACGTCCCGGCGGCGCGGGCGGCGGCGCACACCCGCCTGGCGTTCTCCAGCGCCAGGTCCTCCTCCAGGGCCTGGCCCACGGCGGTCAGCTTCAGCGACACCTCGGCGCGGGCGCCCAGCCCCGCGTCGGCCAGCCGGCCCAGCAGTTCGACGTAGTGCTTGACGGTCGCGTCGGCCTGGGCCCTGTCGTGGACGTCCTCGCCGAGCACGTCCAAGGTGACCGCCAGCCCCTCGCCGGTCAGCTCGCGGGTGACGTGCAGCGCGTCGTCGATGGTCTCGCCCGCGATGAAGCGGCGCACCGCGTCGCGGGTGAACGGAGCGGTCTCGACGAGCCTGCGTACGCCGCCGCTGCGGGAGGCGACCAGGAGAGCCTGACGAAGCACTGGCGACCCCTTCTCCGGTGGGACGACACTGTCCGCTGTCCCGGCGCCTCCAGGTTAACTCCCGGAGAAGGGCTCGCGATCACGAGACGGTTCCGGTCTTGTTGACCCCTCCGTACCGCTGGACGTACTCGGCCATCTTGGCGGTGCGCACCGCCTCGAACAGCGCCTTGCCCTTGGTCTGGTCCAGCAGCACCACGCTCTGCTTGCCGCGCATGGCGCTGCCCTTGTTGGGGACGGTCATGAACACCACGTCCGAGGCGCGCACGTTGCGCAGGCTCAGCGCCAGCGACCGCAGGTCGCCCGCGGACACCTTGTCGTCCACGCTGATCGACTTGGTGAACGCGGTGAGGAAGCGGTCGAGCTTGAGCGGGTTGGTGATCGTCCCGCTGTCGGCGGCCTTCTGGGCGAGCGCGCGCAGGAACGCCTGCTGCCGCTTGATCCGGTCGAAGTCGCCGTTGGGCAGGTTGTAGCGCTGCCGGACGAACAGCAGGGCCTTCTCGCCGTCCAGCTTCTGCCGGCCGGCCTGCCAGTGCACCTTGCGCGCCGGGTCGTAGACGCTCTGCGCGATGTCGACCTCCACGCCGCCGAGCGCGTCGGTCATCGCCTTGAACCCCTCGAAGTCGATGGCGCCGAAGTGGTCGATGCGGATGCCGGTGAGGTTCTCCACGGTCTGGATCAAAAGCGGCGGGCCGCCGAACGAGAACGCCGCGTTGATCTTCTGGTTGCCGTAGTCGGCGATGTCCACCCACAGGTCGCGGGGGAAGGAGATGATGTAGGCCTTGCGGCGGTCGGCGGGCAGGTGCAGCAGCATGATCGTGTCGGACCGCTGCTGCCCCGGCTTCCACACCCCGCGGCCCTCTCCGGTGGTGCCCATCTCGGCGCGGGAGTCCGAGCCGACCAGCAGCCAGTTCTCGGTGCCGGTCACGTTCGGGCCGGGCCGGTCGCCGGTGGGCATGGCCCCGGGCAGCCGGTCGATGTTGCCGTTGTAGGACGACTGCCGCTGCCAGACCAGGCCGGCGACCCCGGCCACGGCGAGCAGGACGAAGACCACCACGCCGGCCAGCACCCGCGGCCAGCGCTTCTTGCGGCGCCGCCCCTCGCCGTGCCGTCCGCTCCCCTCGCCGAGGAGGAACCCGTCGTCCGGAGGCTTGGGCCCGTCGGGGCCGCCCGGTCCTTTCGGGCCGCCCGGGCCGCTCGGACCGCTCGGGGGGACTCCGTACCCGGCCGGCGCCCGTCCCGGCGCCGCTCCCTGACCCGCGGGGGCGGAGGGCTCGAACGGGTCGCCGCCGTGCTGCCTGTGCGCCTGGGGGCCGGGGTGGTCTTCGGGGGTCATGGCGCCGGAGATTATCAGGCAATTCGGCCCAAATCTGGGGGTTTACCTCGGATGACGTCCAGAGCCGGTCAGAGAGCGCGAGGTCGGCCGGGGGCGCGGTGGCGAACGTCACCGAGTGCGGCGGCGGAGCGTGACCGAGGCCAGCAGCAGGGCCAGCACCGTGCACGCCGCGGTGATCACGATGTCGCGCGCCAGCGCGCCGCCGACGTCCGGTTCCCGGCTCACCCGCTGCATGGCGTCCACCGCGTACGTCAGGGGCAGCACGTCGGAGACGGCCTCCAGCCAGGACGCCATCTGGTCGCGCGGCATGATCAGCCCGCACAGCAGCGTCTGCGGCAGCACGAACGCGGGCATGAACTGCACCGCCTGGAACTCGGTGCGGGCGAACGCGCTGGCGAACAGCCCGAGCGCCATGCCCAGCAGGGCGTCCAGCACCGCCACCAGCAGCAGCGTCCAGCCCGATCCGGCCAGGTCCAGGCCCAGCCAGGTCAGCGCGATCGCCAGCACCGCGCCCACCTGCGCCAGCGCCACCAGGCCGAACGCCAGCGCGTAGCCGAGCAGCAGGTCCAGGCGGCCCATCGGCATGGTCATCAGCCGCTCCAGGGTGCCGCCGGTGCGTTCGCGCAGCGTGCCCACGCTGGTGACGATGAACATGATCACAAACGGGAACAGCCCGAGCAGCATGGGCCCGACCCGGTCGAAGACCGCCGGCCGGTCGAACACGTACCGCAGCAGGATCATCAGCAGGCTCGGGACGCCGATCATCATCGCGATGGTGCGGTGGTCGTGCCGCAGCTGCGCCAGGATGCGCCGCATGGTGGCCAAGGTGACGGCGGCGCTCACGACGTCCGGGCCTCCTCCCGCTCGCCGATCAGGTGCAGGAACGCCTCCTCCAGGTCGTCGGCGCCGGTGGCGGCGCGCAGCTCGTCCGGCGCCCCCTCGGCGAGGATCCGGCCCTCGCGCATGAGCAGCAGCCGGTCGACGCGGCCCGCCTCGTCCATGACGTGGCTGGAGACGATCAGCGTGGCGCCGCGGTCGGCCAGCCGCCGAAACAGCGTCCACAGCTCGCGGCGCAGCACCGGGTCCAGGCCGACGGTCGGCTCGTCCAGCACGAGCAGCTCGGGGGCGCCGAGCAGCGCGACGGCCAGGTTGGCGCGGCCCAGCTGCCCGCCGGACAGGGTGGACACGAGCCGGTCGCGGTGGTCCTGCAGGCCCACCTCGGCGACGACGCGGTCCACGTCGGCGCGGGGGGCGCCGAGCACGGAGGCGAAGTAGCGCAGGTTCTCGGCGACGCTGAGGTCGGCGTAGACGGCGGGCCGCTGGGTGGCGTAGCCGACGCGGCGGCGCAGGGAGGGGCGGCCCGCGGGCTCGCCGAGCACGGTCACGGTGCCGCTCTTGACGACCTGCACGCCCACGAGGGCCCGCATCAGCGTCGTCTTGCCGCATCCGCTGGGCCCGAGCAGGCCGACGATCGAGCCGCGGGGCACCTCGAACGCCACCTCGTGCAGCACCTGCCGGCCGCCGCGCTCCACGCACAGGTCCGCCACGCGGACCGCCGGAGCAGAAGAACTCATCATGTGTTGAATTTAGGTCCGCGCTCGCGACCGGTCAAGGCGGCTTCCAGGGCTGACGCAGGTGGCGGTCACGCGGCCCGCCGGCGCGGGAGCGCGTCATGCGCCGATCGCGCGCCGGCGGCGGCGCACGGCGCGGTCAAAGCGGAACGCGGGTCAGCGGCGTCCGTTGCTTTCGCCGGGCGCGGCGGTGTCGCCGACACCGCCGCGAACGCCGGGCTCGTCGTGCACATCGAAGTACCGCTGGATCGTGGGCGTCAGCAGCTCCACCAGCTCTTCGGTCGACGCCGACGCGATGGGCTCGATCCGCAGCACGTACCGCAGGAACATCACGCCGATCATCTGGCCCGCCGCCGCGTTCACGCGCAGCTTCGGGGTGCCCCGCAGCTCGGACGCCCGCCCCAGCAGGGCCGTCGTCAAGAACTCCCGCAGCGCGACCGCGGCCCGCTCGTTGGTCATCGCCGAGCGCAGCATCGCCAGGATCGGGGCGCGCCGCGTCTCGTCCTCCCAGACCGACAGGAACGTGCGGACCAGCGTCTCGCCGACCCGCTCGCGGGGCGCCGCCATGACGCGCGGCAGGAACTCGGTGGGGTCCACCGGGAACCGCATGGCCGCGGCGAAGACCCCCTCCTTGTTGCCGAAGTAGTGGTGCACCAGCGCCGGGTCGACCCCCGCCGCCCGCGCGATCGACCGCAGCGACGTGGCGTCGTAGCCCTTCTCGGCGAACATCGTGCGCGCCGCGGCGAGGATCTCCTCCCGCGTCGCGGTCGGCCCGGGCCGCCGCCCGGGGCCGCGCTTCGCGCGCCCGCGCGCGCCCTCGCCCGAATCGCGCCCGGGTCGCGCGGCAGCGGTCATCACGCGCCCCGCGGGGAGATCTCACCGCCCGGGGTGACCTCCCAGGTGCGCGCCTGCTCGTCCGGGGCGGCCGCCGCCAGGTGCAGGCGGGCGAACGCCAGGGCCTCGGCCAGGTCCTCCATGCGCTCGGCGCGGCTGCCGGCGCGGCGCGTGTTGACCTCCAGCACGATGTGGCCGCGGTAGCCGGCGGCGGCGAGCCGCTCCAGGAACGGCCCGCACGGCTGGTTGCCGCGCCCCGGCACCAGGTGCTCGTCCTTGTTGGTGACGCCGACGCCGTCGGCCAGGTGGACGTGGCGCAGCCGCTCGCCCAGCCGCCCGGCCATGTCCAGCGCGTCCGAGCCGGAGACCGCGGTGTGCGACAGGTCCAGCGTGACGTGCGGGTAGTCCTGGTCGACGGGGTTCCAGTCCGGCGCGTACATGCCCGCCTCGGCGCCCCGGGCCTTGAGCGGGAACATGTTCTCCACCGCGAACAGGACGTCCGTCTCCTCCTGCATGCGGGCCAGGCCCTGGACGAACTCGCGCGCGTACTCGCGCTGCCAGCGGAACGGCGGGTGGACGACGACCACGTCGGCGCCCAGGGCCTCGGCGACCTCCTTGGAGCGCACCAGCTTGCCCCACGGCTCGCGCCCCCACACCCGCTGGGTGAGCAGCAGGCACGGGGCGTGGATCGAGCGGATGGGCACCTGGTGGTAGTCCGACAGGCGGCGCAGTACGTTGAGGTCCTGCGAGGACGCGTCCGTGGACACCATGATCTCCACGCCGTCGTACCCCAGCAGCGCCGCGATCTCGAAGGCGCTCGGCACCTTCTCCGGATACACCGACGCGGTGGACAGCGTGATCGGCGCGTCCGGCACGCGGATCGCGGGCGGAACGGCGCCGTTGTGCTGCGGGGTCAAGGCTCCCTCGCCATAATGTCGCTCGGCAGTATGTCGCTCGGGTGTCCGTTGTGCGCTCCGCCGCACGGACCGGAGCAGCGGGCCCGTCCTGGGGTCCGCGGTCCCGCCCCTGACAGGTCGCTCTCCAGGGCCGGACCGGCTTCGGCGGCCCCCGGCCCCGGTCCGGGGCCCCGCTCCGCCGACGGCGCTCACGCAACGCAAAGCCTATGCGCCCGAACACCCGAAGTTACCCTCCCACGCAGGTGATCTTATTTGGCGCGGCGCGGGATGACTACGCTCTGTCCCCGTGGCCGAGATCGCTGCGGGCGCCGTGCCCAGCCCCAACATCTGGAACTCCCCCCAGGTCTACGAGATCGAGAACCGCGCCGTGGACCCCGACGGCACGCTGGAGTCGGCGATGTGGGCGCTGCGCCCCTGGGCTGGGGCGACGGTGCTCGACCTTGGCTGCGGCACCGGTTTCCACCTGCCGCGGTTCGCGCGCGAGGCGGCGCGGGTGATCGGCGTGGAGCCGCATTCGGCGCTGGCCGCGGCGGCCCGGCGGCGGGTGCGCGACCTGCCGAACGTCGCGGTCCGCGTCGGCGCCGCCCAGTCCCTCCCGCTTCCGGACGCCTCGGTGGACGTGGTGCACGCGCGGTGGGCGTACTTCTTCGGCCCCGGCTGCGAACCCGGGCTGGCCGAGCTGTCCCGGGTGGTGCGGCGCGGCGGAGCGATCTTCATCATCGACAACGACGCCACCCGCTCCACGTTCGGCCGCTGGTTCCGGCGCGGGCTGCCCTCCTACGACCCGGCCGCGGTCGAGCGGTTCTGGTCCCGGCAGGGCTTCGCCCGCGAGCCGCTGATGATCCGCTGGTCGTTCGCCGACCGGGCCGACCTGGCCGCCGTGCTGCGCATCGAGTTCCCCGCCGAGCTGGCCGCCGAGTTCCTGCGCGAGCACGAGGGCTGCGAGGTGGACTACGCCGTCAACCTCTGGTGGCGCTACGCCTGACGCGGAGCGGGCGCCCAGGCCACCCGACGTTACTGACTGGTTGGTCACACCCGTCCGGCAGGTCTGGCCGTCAGTGGACGCGCTGTACAACAATCCAACCGCATCGCCACCTCGACGGGAGGGGACCCGACATGGGCCGTACCGCACGGACGAGCCGAGCCATCCTCACCGCCACCGCACTGGGCGCGGGCGCCGCCGGCGTCGGCCTGGCCGCCCAGCGCCGCGCCGTACGCCGCCTGCGCATGCGCCCCGACCCCTACGCCGCGGAGCCGTTCGGCTCCCTGCGCGGCCGCCCCGTGCCGGTGCGCGCCGACGACGGCACCCGGCTCTACGCCGAGATCGACGGCGAGGACCGCACCGACCTGGCGGTCGTGTTCTGCCACGGCTGGACGCTCAACCAGGACTCCTGGCACTTCCAGCGCAAGGCCCTGCGCGGCCGCGCCCGCCTGGTGTTCTGGGACCAGCGCGGCCACGGCCGCTCCGACGGCGGCGACCGCGACGGCTACGGGCTGCCCCGCCTGGCGCACGACCTGGCCGCCGTGATCGACCAGACCGTCCCCGCCGAGACCCCGGTCGTGCTGGTCGGCCACTCCATGGGCGGCATGACGGTCATGCGGTACGCCGACGAGTACTCCGACCGGATCGGCGACAAGGTGGTGGGCGCGGCCCTGGTGTGCACGTCGTCCGGCGGGCTCGGCGAGGCCCCGCTGGGCCTGCCCGCCCTCCTGGCGCGCACCACGCAGCGGGTGGTCCCCCCGGCGCTGCGCGCCGCCGGCGCGGGCGCGGCCCTCATCGAGAAGGTGCGCCACCTGGGCCGCGACGGCTCCCTGCTGGTCGAGGACTTCATCGCGTTCGGGCCGGACGCCAGCCCGGCCGCGCTGGAGTTCAGCGAGCAGATGCTCGCCGAGACCCGCATGGACGCGCTGTTCGACTTCCTGCACTCGATGATCAGCACCGAGGTGATCAGCGAGTGCGCCACCCTGGCCCCGGCCGACACGCTGGTCATCGGCGCGGAGAACGACCGCCTCACCCCGGTCGAGCACAGCCTCAAGATCGCCGAGTGCGTGCCGTCGGCGCGCCTGGAGGTCATCCCGACGACCGGTCACATGGCCATGCTGGAACGTCCGGACGCCGTCACCGGCTACCTGAGCGACCTCATCGAGCGCGTCCGCCGGTCCTCCGCCGCCGCCTGACCCATGCCGCGCGGCCTGGGCCGGGCGGCCGGCCCGGCCCGGGCCCCGTCTCAGGCCCCGCCTCAGGCCAGGCGGCTCCTGTCCAGGCGGCTCCTGGCCAGGACGTCCACCACGCGGTCGGCGACCTCCCGCATGCCGGCCGCGTTGGGATGCACGGGCGCGGCCGCGCTCGACGGCAGGATGCCCTCGACCCACCTGCGCCCGGCCGGGGCGCACATGTCGTGGCCCTCGCCGCCCTCGAAGGCGTCGACGAAGTCGGCGCCGTGGGCGCGGGCCCGCTCGGCCAGCACCCGGTTGAGGTCGCGTTGCAGGTCGTTCAGGAACGCCAGGTCGCCGCGCGCCACCGGGACCGCCGGCCAGCAGCCCGGCGCGTCGGGCAGCAGCCGCAGGTAGCCGACGACCATGATGCGGGCGCGCGGCGCCCGGGCGCGGATCCGCCGCAGCACGTCGCCGACCAGCGGACGGATCCTGTCGGGGCGCTCGTTGTAGACGTCGGCGTACCGCTGGGCGCACGGCGCACCGAACGGATTGGTGGTGCTGGCCAGGCCGCAGGCGACCGCGATCGAGCCGAACCCCACGTCGTTGCCGCCGATGCCCACGGTGACCAGGGCGGTGTCGCGCGTCAGCGCGTGCAGCTGCGGCGGGTTGGTGCCGAGGGCGGTGCGCTGCGGCGCCGTCAGGTCGCGGATGCGGGCGCCGGTGCAGCTGACGTCGGTGAGCCGCAGCCGCAGCCGCGCGGCGACCAGCGACGGGTAGTTGCGGTCGGACCGCAGGCAGCCGATCGGCGTGCCGGTCCGGCGCGGGATGAGCGGCCCGGCGGTGAAGGAGTCGCCGAGCGCCACGTACCGCCGGCCCGCCGCCGACTGGGCGTGCCCGGCCGCCGCGGGCATGCCCGCCAGCAGCACCGCCGTGAACGCGCCGACGCCGAGTACCCGTTTCCCCCGCATGATCACCGGTCCTCTCGATCGGGCCGCGGACGACCACGCGGCCTCCCTCCAGGAGCACACGACCGGACCGACCTTACGTGATCGACACACGCGACGTCATCAGTCGATTACCGACGGTGATGCAATTTTTTGCCGCCGGGCAAGGTCGGCGAGGGCACCGGGCGCGCGGAGTGTCGGCCGCGGCCCGTACTGTTTCGGGCCATGGCGAAGGCGAAGACGGCGAAGGCCACCTACCGCTGCTCGGAGTGCGGCTGGCAGACCTCCAAGTGGGTGGGCCGCTGCGGCGAGTGCCAGACCTGGGGCTCGGTCGGCGAGGCGGGCGCGGCCGCGCCGCCCCGGGTGGTGGCCGCCGGGCCCGTCAGCGCACCCGCCCGCCCCATCGGCCAGGTGGACGTGCAGGCGGCGCGGACCCGCCCCACCGGCCTGGACGAACTCGACCGCGTGCTCGGCGGGGGCATGGTCCCCGGGGCCGTGCTGCTGCTCGCCGGCGAGCCGGGCATCGGCAAGTCCACGCTGCTGCTGGAGGTCGCCGCGCTCGCCTCCACCGGCGCCGGCGCCCGCGAGACGTCCGGCGGCGGCCGCGCGGGGCGCCCCTCCGACGCGCAGGCGGGCGACGGCGGCGTCCCCCGGCAGGGCGGCCCGGCCGGCGCCGGGGGCGGCCGCACGCCCGTGCTGTACGTGACGGGCGAGGAGTCGGCCGAGCAGGTGCGGCTGCGCGCCGACCGGGTCGGCGCGATCACCGACGACCTGTACCTGGCCGCCGAGACCGAGCTGTCGGCGGTGCTCGGCCACATCGAGGCCGTCGACCCCGCGCTGCTGGTCGTCGACTCCATCCAGACCATCGGCAGCGCCGAGGTGGACGGCGCGCCCGGCGGCGTCACCCAGATCCGCGAGGTCACCGCCAACCTGATCCGCGTGGCCAAGGAGCGCGGCATGACCGCGGTGCTGGTCGGGCACGTCACCAAGGAGGGCGCGATCGCCGGGCCGCGGCTGCTGGAGCACCTGGTCGACGTCGTGCTGTACTTCGAGGGCGACCGGCACAGCCGGCTGCGCATGATCCGCGCGGTGAAGAACCGCTACGGCCCCACCGACGAGCTCGGCTGCTTCGACCTGTCCGAGGTCGGCATCGTCGGGGTGGCCGACCCCAGCGGGCTGTTCCTGACCCGCCGCGACGAACCCGTCCCGGGCACCTGCGTGACGGTGACGCTGGAGGGCCGCCGCCCGCTGGTCGCCGAGGTGCAGGCGCTGGTCGCCAAGTCCTACCTGCCGTCCCCGCGCCGCGCGTCCTCCGGCCTGGACTCCTCGCGGGTCGCCATGGTCCTGGCGGTGCTGGCCCAGCGCTGCAAGATCTCCATGCACGAGCAGGACGTGTACGTCTCCACCGTCGGCGGCGTCCGGCTCACCGAGACCTCCGTCGACCTGGCGCTGGCCCTGGCCGTCGCCGGGTCCACCGTCGACCAGCCGCTGTCGGCCCAGCTCATCGCGCTCGGCGAGGTCGGCCTGGCCGGCGAGGTGCGGGTCGTGCCGGGCGTCCAGCGCCGGCTGGCCGAGGCCGCCCGGCTGGGCTTCAAGTACGCGGTGGTGCCCCGCGGCTCCCTCGACCTCGGCGACGGCACCCCGCTCAAGCGCGCCGACCCGCAGCTGACCAGCTACGAGGGCATGAAGGTCATGGAGGTCGACAGCCTCACCCAGGCGCTGCAGGTCGCGTTCACCGCCCCCTGACCGCCCCCGGCGACCGGTTCGGGTCACATGACCGGGACGGAGGGACCCGCGTAATATCTCCAGGGCCGCCGAAGCGGCGGCGACGGCCTGTGGAGACCACGGAGGACCGCACGCGGCGGCCCGGGGTCGGCGAAGCAGGACCCGCCCGCGGCCGCCAGTACGGCGTGACGGGCGGTATCCCCCTCGGCCGGAAGGGGGACAACCAACCACGGGAGAAACCGTCCGCGGGCTCCTCGATAAACTGACGCCGACCAGAGACCTCCGGGGGCCAGGTGCCAACACACGACAAGGGTCACGACGAACGACGCCGCGCCACGCTCGCCGCGGTAGCCCCGGGCACCGCGATTCGCGACGGACTGGAGCGCATCCTGCGGGGGCACACCGGAGCCCTGATCGTCCTCGGCTACGACAAGCTCGTCGAGGACCTGTGCACCGGCGGATTCGAACTCGACGTGCAGTTCTCCGCCACCCGCCTGCGCGAGCTGGCCAAGATGGACGGAGCCATCGTCCTGGACGACACGCACACGCGGATCGTGCGCGCCGCGGTGCACCTGGTCCCGGACTCGACGATCCCCACCGAGGAGTCCGGCACCCGGCACCGCACCGCCGAGCGGGTCGCCCGGCAGACCGGCCATCCGGTGATCTCGGTGAGCCAGTCGATGCACATCATCGCGCTGTACCTCGACGGCACCCGCTACGTGCTGGAGGACTCGGCCGCGATCCTGTCCAAGGCCAACCAGGCGCTGGCCACGCTCGAACGCTACAAGCTGCGGCTGGACGAGGTGTCCGGCACGCTGTCGGCGCTGGAGATCGAGGACCTGGTCACGGTGCGGGACGTCAGCGCGGTCGTCCAGCGCCTGGAGATGGTCCGCCGCATCGCCGACGAGATCGAGGGCTATGTGGTCGAGCTCGGCACCGACGGCCGGCTGCTGTCGCTGCAGCTGGACGAGCTGGTGTCCGGGGTGGACGTCGACCGCGAGCTGATCGTGCGCGACTACCCGTCCGAGGAGGCCCGCACCCGCGGGGTGGCCGCGGTGCTGGAGGCGCTGGACGGGTTGTCGGCCAACGAGCTGCTCGACCTGTCCACGGTCGCCGAGGTGATGGGCTTCTCCGGCCCCGACGCCCTCGACCTGCCGGTCAGCCCCAAGGGGTACCGCCTGCTGGCCAAGGTGCCGCGGCTGCCCGGCACGGTGGTCGAACGGCTGGTCGAGCACTTCGGCGGTCTGCAAAAGCTCCTGGCCGCCGGGATCGACGACCTGCAGGCGGTCGGCGGCGTCGGGGAGTCCCGGGCCCGCAGCGTCCGCGAGGGCCTGTCCCGGCTCGCCGAGTCCTCGATTCTGGAACGCTACGTGTGACGTCCCGGCCGTCCCCGAGCCGGCCGGGCCGCCGTTTCGTTCAGCGCAGGTGGAAGACCCGAGTGGCGGGCCTGAGGCCGTCCGCCCGCACCGCGGCGACGTAGGTGCCGGGCCGCGCGGGCAGCCCCCTGCCCCGGCAGTCGCCGGTCGAACGCCTGCGGTCCCAGGTCACCGTCTCGACGTGCGGGATGCCGCGGCGCAGCGTCCGCTCGCGGGAGCCGCCGCGGCCGCACCGGGCCGACGACCACACCCGGTCGCGCCCGGACGTCACCCGCACGCCGAGTGCGCCGGTGAACGTGCACGTGTCCGGCCCGGTGTTGACGACGGTCGCGATGAAGCGCGGCCGCTGCGCACCGGTGTAGGTGTCGCGGGCCATGGCGAGCCCCACCACCAGATCCTCCCGGGCGCAGGCGTCGCCTTCCGGCCGGGCGGGTGCGGCCCGGACGCTCCGCGTCGCGGTCACCGTGACGGTCACCGCCGCGCTCGGAACGGTGGGCGCGTCGGCGGGGCCGTCGGCCGCGTCGCGCCCGGCGTCGTCGTCGCCTCCGCAGCCGTAGGCCAGCGCCACCAGGACGCCGAGCACGACGGCGAGGACGGCGGCCCGCCGCCGCCAGTACCGGTCGGCCGCACCGCCGTCACGTCCGGTGTCCGCGTCCATGCGGACAGTATGCAGAGTCGATCCGGGCCGGACCGGCGACCCGCCGTGCGACAATGGCGAGTCGTCATGGACTCCGCCTACACCGAGCCGATCCTCGACTGGTATGCCGCCAACGCCCGGGACCTGCCGTGGCGCGCGCCGGACGCCACCCCGTGGGGCGTCCTGGTCAGCGAGATCATGCTGCAGCAGACCCCCGTCGCCCGCGTGCTGCCCGTCTGGCGGGAGTGGATGGCGCGCTGGCCGCGGCCGGCGGACCTGGCCGCCGAGCCGTCCGGCGAGGCGGTGCGCGCGTGGGGCCGCCTCGGCTACCCGCGCCGGGCGCTGCGCCTGCACGAGAGCGCCCGCGCGATCGTGGCACGGCACGGCGGGCGGGTCCCCGAGTCGCATGCGGATCTGCTGGCGCTGCCCGGCATCGGCGCCTACACGGCCGCCGCGGTGGCCAGCTTCGCGTTCCGGCAGCGGCACGCCGTGCTCGACACCAACGTCCGGCGGGTGCTGGCGCGCCTGGTCTCCGGCGAGGAGTTCCCGCCGCGCTCGCAGACCGCCGCCGAGGTCCGGCTGGCCGAGTCGCTGCTGCCCGCCGATCCCCCGACCGCGGCCCGCTGGTCCGTGGCCGTCATGGAGCTGGGCGCCCTCATCTGCACGGCCCGCACGCCGCGCTGCGTGGACTGCCCGGTGCTGTCGTCCTGCGCCTGGCAGGCCGCGGGCCGTCCCGCCTACGACGGCCCGCCGCGGCGCGGCCAGACCTACGCGGGCACCGACCGGCAGTGCCGGGGCCGCCTGCTGGCCGTCCTGCGCGACGCCGACGGCCCCGTGGAGAAGTCGGCGCTGGACGTGGTGTGGTCCGACCCCGTCCAACGCGAACGCGCCCTGGACGGCCTCGTGGCCGACGGCCTGGTGGACCCCTTGGACGACGGCCGCTACGCCCTCCCCGCCTAGGGCCCGCCGAACGCGCAAGGGCCCGCGCCGTTTCCGGCGCGGGCCCTTGACCGGCTCGCGTGGCGGACGTCAGTCCTTGTTGAAGTTGACCGCGCCCTCGATCGGCGGCGGGCTGTCGGGCAC